>JANYCO010000306.1 GCA_025360235.1 Cytophagales bacterium | reverse complement strand
AACTTATTGAAGTACCTATTTATGGAAGTTCCAGAATAGGGGAGTATACTCCAGATATTATTGTTTCTACAGGAAATAAAGATTTACTCTTTGTGGATGATTTTGATGCTAACCGAAACGGTACTCTTGTAAATGCACCCGCTGGATTGACATTATCTGCGAGAACCGCAACCGATAATGATGGAAAATATGTTAAAGGGGGAAGTGTTACCGAAACTATTACTTATGATCTTCCATATGGTATTGCAATATCTGGTAAAAATTTTACAATTGATGTAGATGATCATTCTACTACCCCTACCGGAAATACAAACATCACCTTGCTTGCAGTAAACTCAGCTATCTATAATCCAGCGTTAAGTACTACAGTTGGCGTCTATGCAAGTTATAGCTTTGTTTCTGTACGAGGAAGCGGCTGGAATACCTATACTGCCAATGTAACCATGGTGGAAGGTGCCTTAGCTTCTGATGTGAACCGTTTAATACTTACTTTCGGTGATGGCCAACCTCTAAAATCGGGTAAAAATTTCTTTTATGATAATTTAAAACTAATTCAAAGTGCTCCGCTTTCTTGTCAGGATAAAGTACAGTCGGAATTAAAGAATTGGTTAGTAGCTACAACAGCAAAAGCTGGAACTCAAGTAAGTGGAGGATCCGATGTCTTATTTACCGATGGCGGTGTAGTGCAATCTCCAAATGTAGGATTGAAACATCCGGTGAATCTTACAGAAAATGTTGCCGTTGCTGAAAATGAAAATCAGGATAAAGTATTTAAATTTTTTACAGGTAAAGAAAATGAAGGAGCTGCTCCTGTTGAGGGCTGGTATGTGGAATATTGGAATAACACAGAATTGAGTGGAGAATCGGATTTTACGGAATATAAAAAGGAAAATATTGACTACAATTGGGGTGCTAATGCTCCTAACGCAAATCTAAACCCTGATAATTTTAGCATTCGTTGGACGGGGCAATTTACATTGACTGCCGCTCAGGAAGGCGATTATGGATTTTTTGTTACTTCTGATGATGGGGTACGTTTGTATGTTGATAATAATTTAGTTCAAGACTGGACCAATCATTCTTCACAAGAAACAAAATTAATTGTTCCTCAAATGAAAGCTGGTGTACACACTATAATACTTGAATATTTTGAGGGCGGAGGAGATGCATCTGTAAAATTAGAGTGGAATAAAATAGTTCCGAATTATTCGGCTAAATCAAATGAACCATTAATGTTGCCAAATGTTGGATTTGCTGTAGTAAAATATAGTAATGTGCCTGCTCCAGGTGTTCCCATTACAGGAGTGTCTTATGTAAATGGATTATTAAGTAGTGCGACATTGAATAATAACTTTGTTCTTTATACAAATGCAACAGTTACTAATGGTAATTATGTTTTAAGAGTTGCAAAAAGATCGGGGGCGAATTTTTCTTATTCAATGTATATTGATGGGAATCCAACAGCCTATGTTATCAATGGGGTATATCAATTTAATCCAAGAATAAATTTGACGTCAGGAGTACATACTATACAAATAAATGTTTCTGCGGCGGGTAGTGTTCAGCTTGCCCTTGAATGGAATACTTCTGGTGGAGTTGGAGTACCAATTGTCGGATGGAGTGAACAAGTGGAAACGATTTATAATAATGAGGTTGGTCCACTTACAAATGGATTGAAAACTCAGCATTACTCTATAGGATCGGTGACCGGAACAATGGCGAATCCAATTCTTAATAATGTTTCATTCGTTGATCTGCGAAAAGATAATAGAATTGAATATTTGACGGATGGAAGTTTTTTTACTGGTGTGGCAAATCCAGATCTATTTAGAATGAACTGGTATGGTCAAATATACAGAAGGGTAGGTGTTACAAATTACGGAATTAAATCGGACGATGGCTCAAGGTTAACTATTACTGGAAATGGAGCACCAAATGCAAATCCAACCATTAATATTAATAATTGGCGATTGCAAGGTGCCACACAAGCAAGTGCAGCCTCATCAAATGTAACTGCTAATAGATTGTCTCCAATACAAGTAGATTATTTTGAAAATACAGTAGGTAATACTATGGTATTTGGTACAGAATCTGTTTTGAATGGTGTCATAAATTCGGCTATCGATGCTGATTTATATGCACATGTGCATCCTTATTTGGAAAATACAACTGTGGTAGATGGATACAGAGCCGAATATTATTCTAATGCTAACTTTAGTAACGCACCTACATTGATTAATACAAGTAGTTCGCTTAAGTTTAATTGGGGAGCAAATGCACCTGATCAAATACTTCCGGTAAATAATTTCTCCGTAAGATGGACGGGTAAAGTTAATTTAACAGTTGCTGATGAAGTGTTATTTGTTGTCAAATCTTCAGAGCGGGTTAAAATATCTTCAATCACTGCTGGTGTTACAACTGTTTTGTTAAATCAGGGTCTTACCAATCCGGATTATGGCATTGTAACTACGACCACTTTTAGTTCAAATCTTACTGCTGGAAATCATACTCTGATTGTGGAATATGTGGATAGGACAGACGATGCTTCAATAGAAGTAAGTTGGGCGCCTGTACATATTGGTAAAATTGTTTTGAATCAAAATCTAATATCGTATACAGAACCGGAAAAAACCTGGCTACTCAACGGCGATGGTTCTATAATAGTGGATCCAAGGCATACTATTATAGCAGATGGAGCCACACGTTCTATCGCTGTAAAAGCACCTTTCAATGCAGTAAGCAACGCTGCAAATAATAAATACTATTTGGTTACAGGAAATCAAATGGATTTGTATTATCATACTATTACAGCTGATCCTACATCCGCAACTTTGATTGCCGCTAATACCAAATTGGTGTTACCAAATAATGCTACGTTCTCTGGAAGTTATGCTTTGTCTGCCGTAAACGATCTTGTGGCCAGTCGAAACAAATTATACGTTGCAGCTCGTGTCAATCAAGTAGGTTTGGTAGCACCATTTATTGGACTGTACCAGTTTGATATTACTTCTACTGGTATTTCTGCTCCAGTACTTGTTTCTAGCTTTAACGATCAGACGAATTCTAGTGGAACAACAATTAATTTGCTCGATGTTAATAGTAATCCGTTACTTCCTGTAGCACGTCTTAATATCAGTGAAATGCAAGTGAGTCCTGATGGTAGTGCACTTTCCCTTGCCTTATCAAGAGGTTTAAGTTCTATTGTTGGCAATACTGATATTGCTCACAGGGTGGAGGTGTTTACAATTAATGTTGCCAATGCTACGCTAGCTTATAATGCCGGGTTTAGCCGCACACTTTCTACAGAAACAAGACCAACCCAGGTGTTGAATGGAAAGCCGTTGTTTAAAAACAATGTATTGAGTTTCGATTATTCTGGGCAAGGTAAATACATCTATTACCTGCAAAAGGCCTGTGCCAACCCATTGGCTTGTGAGTCTCAAGCTACAGTAGCCGCAGATTTGTTGAGGGTAGACATGAGTGTAGCTGCTGGTACACCTCAAGGGCAATATAACTATTCGGATTTTAAGAATTATAAAGCACAAGTGCGCAGAGGGGCTGATAAACGATTGTATATAAATGCCGCTCGTGCTTCAGATGCGGATGCATTTATGCTTGTATACGATGATCTTGAAAATGTCAGTCTGGCAGTGGATGCAGGAACTGTAATGACAAGAGAAGGGCTAGCAGCCCGCTACGGCTTGCCATTGCAACCTTGGCGTAAGATGAACCAATGCAGTGTTGTGAAAGAGACTTTCTTTGCCGCAACCCGTGTAACAGGGAAGAAACAATACGAATTTAACGATCACTTGGGTAATATAAGGGTTGTAACGAGCGATGTACGGGCTACTTCGTTGCTTGCAACAGCTATAGCCAGCAGTTCGGTGGATGTGGTAAGCAGTTCTGATTACTTTGCCTTCGGGATGACCATTAAAGAAAGGAGCTACACTGGCCAGGACTACCGATATGGCTTCAACGGTAAAGAAAAATTAGAAGAACTATCTGCAATATCGGGAGCAGATTACGACTTCGGCGCTCGGATTTATGATAGTAGGTTGGGAAGATGGTTGAGTGTAGATGGTAGGCGAGATTTATATGTTCCAATAGCACCTTACGCTTTTGGATTAAACAATCCAATATTTTTTGTTGATGCCGATGGAGATATCATTAAAGATTCCGAGGGAAACACGGTAACTATAACAGAAAATAGCGATGGTACGATTTCTGTGTCTGGAACGAATGACTTGAGATTGAAGTTATTGATTCATAATACTTATGGGATAACAGATGAAGGGAAAGCGGCAATTCGGATGTTGAATGCTCCTGACGTTGAAGCAACGGTAGTTGTAAATGGAGCAAGGACAATATGGCAAAATAGAAAGGGTGCATATGGTGAGGTTTTAGGATTAAGTCTTGGGACTAAAGATGGTGATAAGAAAACATTTGATATTGAAATTTCGGATTTTGATAGTAAAGGGAAATTAACATTGAATAATTTTAATGATTTTATTTTTAAAGATAAAAGGGGGGAGTTGATTGATATATCCAAATGGGATGATGCAAAAAAACAGGCAGTGCTTGATGACGTTAATAAACGCAAAGGAGCAGCAACACATGCAGGGGATATAGCCTCATATGAAAATTTAACACCTGACGAAATCATTCTCTTTGAACTATCAAAAGTATATGATAAAATTGCCCCGCAAATTAAAGCTGCTACTACTTTGATTTATGAAACGAATAATGCCAATGCACAATCTGAAGCAAAAGTTGGAGAAGACCGTGAAGAAAAAGGGGAAACAGCCGCGAAAAAATCTGTTGCAAGAAGTACAAAACAATTAAAGAAGAAGGGTAATCCTTAATAATAAATTTAAGGTTAATATGAAGTCATCATTTCTTTAAAATAAGATATGATATTACGATTTGATGCTTAAAAATAAATTATGAAATATCAAAATATATTATTTTCGATTATGATACTTGCTACAGGATGTAGCAATAAGATTAATTGTAAAGAAAATTTTAAAATAATACTATTCAATGAAACAAGTTTAAACTTTAAAAAACATAAACCATATTTATGTGAAATAATGAGTTCGTACTATAAGGACGATACAATTGGTGCAAGTTCTTCTCTTATAGATTTTAGAATAAAATATTTTCTGATTAATGAAAAATCAAAAGAAGGTATTTACGTTTTTAGAACTTCCAAACGAGGTGATTTAATACCTCGTTATAGAGATGACTTAAAATTTTATGATATTTTTATCTACATAAAGGGCAATTTAAAATATCTTGGAGGAAATCCCGAAGATGAATTATTTTTAAAAAGCAACATGGAATACTTGTATGAAATTTTGGGGAAAGATAAAGTTATGCTTTACGAAAAAGATTTACTTAATGGGTATATTAAATTAGAATAGGGAAATGTGGTAATGTATTCAAAAAAGAGTTTTATAAATAGGTAATTGAAAATGAGATAATAATTTTCACCTTAATATCTCTTCATCTACACTACCCCTCCACGATAAATTGCGAATAAAAGGTTCGAATATTCGTACCATTTAAAAATAAGAAAAATGATGTTTTAGAAAAAATTCACTCTTAAAAACAGAAAATTAAGGAGTGAGTTTTACTTAAAATTCAGCATACTTTTTTTAGAATAATTTCATTCAAAACTAACTTCAAAAATCTCTGAATTTTTCCTTGAAAAATCTTCTCCAAATTTACTCAAAAAAAGTCAAAAATTTCACTAAAAACATTACTAAAAATACTCTACTTTAGAACGAAAATTATTCACAGGATTATACTTTTTTAACAGGTAAAATAACAGAGAGAATTTATCCCGTAATGTATCCGTAAAAAGTATTTTTACTCTGGTGCAATCCATGCTTTTTGCTCCTTCAAGAACACCAAACATCTTATCCAATTGAGAGATGTACAACACCTCATTTTCGTCATCAGCAAGAAGAAAAACACCCATTTTACCCTTAAAATTATCTTTTAGAGCAGATATTTCAATCCAGTCGGAACACTCTGATACCCTGGTATTTTTATCGTCCGAAAAGTCATATTTCATACCCAAATATAGTCAATTATATAAATATAACTTCATGATTACCAGATTATTATAATAAATTCACTATATTAGCCAGTACAAGATATGAGTGATAAAAATCCGACATCTGTAATTCCAAAAATTTTTGATTATTTCAAAAGAAGTTTTGCCATCACCAAAGATGCAAAAAAATATTTGCAATCACAGGGATTTGATTTAGAAGAACTCAAAAAAAACGGAATAGAAATCGGATATAATTCTGCTCAATTTCATCATCGTGAAAATGCTCATTTAATTCCTCAATGTTTGGAAGAAAATATTCTGCTAAAAAATCCAAGTGGAGGCTATAAAGTTTGGGGTAAAAATGGAATTGTTTTTCCGCTCAAAAATTCCGACAATGAAATCGTAAATTTATACTCTATAAAATTCGATAATGAAAACGAAAACCGTGTAGATATTTTTTTAAATCAAGAAGGATTTTTTCCTGCGCATCCAAATTCAGAAACCAAAAAAATAATTGTAGTATCAACTATTTTTGATGCCTGTGTTTTAATCCAAAATAAAAATGTGAATGAAAATTTTTCTGTTCTTGTTTTGGATGAATATTTATGTACGGATAATTTTTTATCGGCATTAAAAAATTTAGATAATTTATCCGAAATAATTTTATTGAATGTAAATTCTGAAATTTTAGTAGAGGAATTAAAAGAAGAAATTCCATTGGCAGAAATTACATTTATAAATTTACCCGATGGAGAAAAAACATTGTTGGGTATTTTAAAAACAAAACCTGAAATCATTTTTTATCTGATAGAAAGAAGAACATCTTTTTTGGATAAAAATTTAGCAGGATTAAATTCCGAGTTGGATGTTTCAATAATTCATCAGATAAAATTCTCAACTGTAGTTGCCAATTATTTTATCTTGGGTGGAGTGCAAAAAGAATTTAATTCGATGAAGATAACTTTAATGGTGGAAAATAAATCCACCAAAAAGAAAAGTCGGAAGAAAATTGATTTGTACGAAGACAGTCAGATTGAAAAAACCAGTTTGGAGATAAGCGAACGATTATTATTAAGAAGTGATTTAATCGAAACAGATTTACTGAAACTAACCGATTTGTTGGAAGCGCATCGGAACAGTTTGTTTGATGTACAGGAAGAGGAAGTAGTAAAAGTAGTTTTGTCGGCAGAAGAAATAAAAGAATGCGAGGCACTCCTAAAACAACCTGATTTGTTAGTGAAAATAAATTCTCTTATCGGGGATGGGGGCATAGTAGGAGAGGAAACAAACAGATTGTTTTTATTCATCATTGCTTCAAGTTATAAAATGCCTGAACCGTTGAATGCTTTGATACAAGGAAGTTCAGGAAGCGGTAAAACACATTTAATGTCAATGATACTATCCTTTATCCCACAGGAAGATGTTATCACCATGACAAGGGTATCGGAAAAGAGTTTTTACAATTTCGATGAAAACTATTTGGATAAAAAGATACTTGGCTTGGAAGACTTGGACGGATTGGGGGAAGAGGCTGAATTCGCTTTGAGGGAACTAATGACAAAAGGGATGCTTACAAGTTCCATATCATTCAAGGATACTGACGGAAGCATTAGAAGTAAGGTGAAAACGGTGAGAGCCTCTTTGTCCAGTATAAGTTGTACCACGAAAGGAGAGATATACGAGGACAACATGAACAGGAATTTTCTGATTGCCATGGACGAGAGCAAAGAGCAGTCGGAGAAGATAGTCGAACATCAAAACAGGAAGTCGGCAGGGAAACTAAACAAAGCCAAACAGGAACAGGCACAGAAATTCATACAGAACTGTATTAGAGTGTTGGAAAGTGTTGATGTGATAAATCCGTATGCCGAGAAAGTACTCCTGCCGAAAGAAGTACATAAAGTAAGAAGGCTAAATCAGATGTATCAGTCGTTTGTAAAACAGATAGCCATACTTTATCAGTACCAACGGACAAGGGATGAATACGGCAGGGTAGTAGCCGAGAAGCAGGATTTGATACTTGCCTGTGATTTAATGTTTGAAAGTATTCTACTGAAGATTGATGAATTGGATGGAAGTTTAAGACACTTCTATGAACAGTTGAAGGATTACATAGCAGAACAGACAAAGCCGAAAACAGAGCCATCAGAGCCGATTGAACAACCTGCGTATTCATTCACCCAATTGGAGATTAGACAACGGCTGAATTATTCTAAAAGCCAATTGCAAAGGTATATAAATGACTTGTTGGATTTGGAGTACATCTGTATTTCAAAATTCAATTTAAAGGGCTACAGGTACAAGATACTGTATTGGGATGATGCCGAGAAACTAAAGGCTAAAACAAGACTACACCTGACAGAACAGTTGAATGTTTTGTAGTAATTCAAGTAGTAGGTAAAAGTATCTACGAACCATTTTTAAAACCAGCGGAATTCAGGGTACTCCAAAACCCCTTTAAATTCTCTAAAAACGCAAGGTGGTTCTACTGACCCAAGGCGAACCAAGAGTTTTGAACCGCTGGAACTCACAGCCAGTATAGTCGGAACGCCTACCGACCCAGAAATTCAGAAAATGTATAAGAGGGGTGAAAAACAGCAAAAGCCACGTAGATGCATTTCTATTGGAATCAAGCGGTTTTCATCTCGTAATCATAAAAAAATGCCTCGTACTTAACCGTATCTACGATATGAAAGAACTAACAAGAAGTCAGATTACAATAAATAGTCGTTATCAGACAGCACTCGATAAATTCAAATCCAATCTCATTAGTTTAGGGTACAACAAAGGCAGTATCGGTATGCTTCCGAGTTGCGTGAAGGACTTTCTGATACAACAGGAACAGAAAGGTATTTTCAATTTTCAAAACATTCAATCCTCAGATATTAAAGAGTATTATGAGCACCTGAACATCCGTCCTAATTTGAGAAGAAAGGGTGCTTTGAGTTCTGTTATGATAAGCCATTACATCTACAGCCTTCGAGTATTCTTTGCATTCCTCGAAGCCAACAAGCACATAAAAACAAATCCTATTTCGGCACTGACATTTCCTCGTCCTCAAAGCAGGGAAAGAGAAGTCTTAACAGTAGAAGAAATTCAACTATTATATGAAGCATCCGAAACTTATATAGACAAAGCCCTATTAGGAATATTCTACGGCTGTGGATTACGAAGAACGGAAGGTGTGAAACTCGATATCAAGGATATCAATTTTAGGGATGGGTTATTATACGTTCGTGAAGGAAAGAATTCTAAACGCAGAGTAGTGCCGATGACAAAACGAATAATAGAAGATTTGAAAAATTATCTTCATAAAGAAAGACATAAATACACTACACAAAAAAAGAGGCATAAAAATCAGGATGCGTTTTTACTAAATCAGATTGGGAATAGAATGGATGGAGACAAGTGCAATAGAAGATTAAAAGAGTTAGTTTCTCTAACTGACAATTCAGAACTGATGAATAAAGAAATTTCATTGCACTGTTTAAGACATAGTATAGCAACTCATTTATTAGAAAACGGAATGAGCCTTGAGATGGTGAAAGATTTTCTTGGACATTCTGTTTTGGAGAGTACTATGATTTATACACGCATTACCGATAAACTGAAAAAGAGATTATGACATTCAAAGAATATCTAAATGAAAATAACACTCCTTCCACAGCAAAGCGATATTTCAGGGATGTCGAAATTTATACTGATGCCGTAGGAGAAAAGAGTGCTTTGAATTCTTCGTATCAGGATATCATGGACTATGTTTCGGAATTGAGAAAACAATACAAGCCTCAAATGATTAAAGTGGTGTTGGCAGGATTGAAGAAATACTATCAGTATTTAGTACAGGAAGGAAAACGAAATGACAATCCATGTAAAAATATTTTTCTGAAAGATAAACGGAAGGAAATTCAATTACAGGATTTATTTAGTACCAAAGAATTGGAATTTTTGATGGAAAGAGAAGAACGGTATGGAATATTAGAGATAAGAAACAAAGTAGTATTAAGTTTATTAATCTATCAGGCTTTACCTGTCGGCTCTATGGTTTCATTACAATTGAAAGATATAGATTTAGAGAAGGGAGAAATTTATATCAAGTCAAATAATACTACCAACGCAAGAACATTGTCATTAAAGACAAATCAGATTTTATTGTTTCATAAATACATTGAGGAAATCCGTCCTCAATTACTAAAGAGAAAATCACAATCATTTATTATCACAAAACTCGGCAGTCCTGAAAAAGGGGATGGTATAAATTACGTAGTTTCAACTTTTCAAAGTTTCTATCCCGACAGAAAACTAAATCCCAAAACCATCCGTCAAAGTGTAATTCATAATCTGTTGAAAGAAGGAAAGGATTTGAGATTAGTGCAGTATTTCGCTGGACATAAATATCCGTCCTCTACGGAAAGGTACAAAAGTTCAGATGTGGATGTACTGAAGGAATGGGTGGAGAAATATCATCCTTATTGAGTGATTTTATTTGTTAGAATAGAAAATTAAAATTTTCCGAAATAGTTCCCAACCTACTATCATAAATTCGTGCGCCGAAATCGTAATTTGCTCCCGATATTGCAGATAGTTCTTCTAATTTTTCTTTTCCGTTAAATCCATACCTGTAGCCACTGCCGCTGTATCCACGCCCATTCATTGTCATCCCAAACGCATAATAATCATTCGCTGAAAGAACGTTTGTCTGGTAGAAATCAGATTTGGCATCTCCTGTGGTATCTTTCCCAAGTTTTAAACCAGTCAATACAAGATACACATTTCCTAAATGATTTGAAAGCTCGTATTCCTTAAATGCCGGTTTACGAAGAAGTGCTGTAGGAGAAACTACTATTACCGGTGGTACAAAATTACAATCTGTAGAAACATCCGGCCCTTTGGTGGCGGTGTTTACTTCTATTCCATTGGCATCGCAAATTTTTACTTTCCCTGTGAGGTTTGCCTGTAACTGTAATTCGGTATAGTTGCTCACGTTGATCTCCGCATAATCAGTGGTTGGTCCCGTTACTGTTTTGCCTAAACGAAAATCTTTTGTGTTGATCTTGCTGCCAGCGCCTAAGGTAAGCACCGCATTGTTCCATATTTCAAAGGAAGTATTGGTGGCTGTAATTATTCCGTTGTTGGCAAAGGTACTACTGTTGTAGGAATTCGAGACCGTTATTACATTTAATGTTCCGTTATTGATAATCGCACCTCCTGTCTGAATACTGGTAATTGTCCATGTCCCGTAGTTGTTTACCTGATTACCACTTCCGTCTGCGATAGTGATCTTGGTGGTATTGGTCATGGAACCGTAGTTAAATATTTTTCCATTGTTCTGAATGTAGATGTCGGTAATATTCACCGCACCCCAGTTCCGCAGGTCTCCTCCGTTCTGGTTCCATGTGTTAACGTTG
>JANYCO010000302.1 GCA_025360235.1 Cytophagales bacterium | reverse complement strand
TTTTTTTTCTTTAACAGATCGGCTATTTCTTTGGTCTCTTTTCTACTCCGCACATATACAATAGAAGAGCCTGGTACATTGGTCAGAACTTCAAGTAGTTTTTTTATTTTATCTTGTTCTTCAAAACAAGAATAAGAAAGGTTTGCTCTCGCAAAACTTTTTACAAATACCTGTCCGTTTTTAAAATTTAATTTTTCCTGAATGTCTTTTTTTACATCGGGAGTAGCTGTAGCAGTAAGGGCAATGACGGGTACTGACGGAATTAGTTTTCGAAATTCGGTTATTTCAAGATAAGCTGGTCTGAAATCGTAGCCCCATTGTGAAATGCAATGGGCTTCGTCAACTGCCAACAGGCAGATGTTCATTTTTTTTATTCGTTCGATCAGGAGATCGGATTTCAGCCTTTCGGGAGATAAATATAGAAATTTTATTGTAGGATCGTTGACACAGTTGTCTAGCAAAATATCAATTTCTCTGCTGCTTAATCCGGAGTGAATGGCCACAGCTTTAATATCTCTTTTCTTGAGCTGTTCTACCTGATCACGCATGAGTGCAATGAGTGGAGTGATTACCAGGCAAATTCCTTCCATACATAGAACCGGGACCTGAAAACAGATTGATTTCCCTCCTCCGGTTGGTAAGAGTGCAAGCACATCTTGTTTGGCAAGCGTAGCTTCTATAATTTCTTTTTGTAACGGACGAAAATTATCAAAATTCCAGTATTGCTTTAATATTTGATTTATTTTAGTCAATGGCTAGCTACTTTATTTTGCAATTGATTTGAAATTTTGTAACTAAATTTTTGAACATTTAAAGTTTCAAAATATAAAATATAAACGAAGGGTATAGCAGGAAGTACATATTTCTCCCAGGTAAGATAGGAAAAAGGCATTATAATTAGAAAAGTAATAAGGTTTAATCCGGATAAGAGAATATATTTTTTGGAAGGCGTATTTACTGATTTAATATATTGATCAATTATGTAAAAAAAGAATGACAAGGATAGAAATAAAAGAAATTGATATATAAGCCCGGTTTCCCATTGGTAGGGGAGTAAATAAGAAATGGCTTTATGAAATAGTCCAATGTGAGTAATTCCTTCCTCAAGAGCAACTATAGAAGTTTGTAAAGGGAAAATCCAGTAAATGAATGAAAATAAGAAGGCGTAGATAATTCTTTTTCTATTATTGAAAAGAGCACCAAGCAAAATTAAGAGCAGAGGGAATGTATAAAGAACGAAGTAGCATAAATAAATTAGGAGTGCATCTGTGTGAAAATTTATTTTTTCATTTGTATATAATTTCTTGAGCTCGTTATCGGGAGAAGTCCCTTTCCAGAAATAGAACAGAAAAAGCAGGAATACATTTGCTGCCATTGCTGCTATTATCATCCAAATATCTTGTTTGTTTTTAGTTTTAAAATACTGAATTATAAAAAATAAGGTACAGGCAATTGTAAAAAAAATAAAATACTGCCTACACATGAGTGTTGCCAGAGAGAAAATGAAAAATAATACAGGTTTGTTTTTTATGCAGTAAATAAATGCCAAAAGCATAAAAAGTAGTGCTATAAGATCTGTATAAAAGAAGATACTGAGGCCTGGGATATAAGGAATGATACTGAATAGAATAACCGCGGCGATTGGGAAAAGAGGATTTTCCGGGAATAACATTTTGAAAAGGTAAAAAAGACTATAGAAAGTGCAGAAGGCGATAAGTAAGGATAAAAGGCGAAGGTCAGAGATGGCAGGGCCTGTCATTTTACTCCAGCACGCATAAATAATGAATGGCAATGGGGTGTTCATTTCTTCGTAATGCTGAAGCGTATGAAGCGTTGGTTTGGAGGCAAAATGAAGCGCTGTTTTATAAAAATGAATCTCATCTCCCCAGAAATCATGGTTAAGACCAATGATTGAATAAATAATTAAAAGATAAAGGAAACTATAGCCAACAATAATTATAGTACTGTACCCCTTTAATTTATGCAAGCTTTCCATCTACCATTTCTAATTTACGATCTGCTTCCGAAGCTAGTTTTTCATTGTGCGTGACAATTACAAAGGTCTGGTTAAATTCTTTACGAAGCTGGAAGAATAATTTATGCATCTCTTCAGCATTATGTGAATCAAGGTTCCCCGTTGGTTCATCAGCAAAAATAATTAATGGATCGTTTACCAATGCCCTAGCTATGGCCGCCCGCTGCTGCTCTCCACCCGACATCTCAGCGGGCTTATGATTCAAACGATGACTTATTCCTAAATAATCCATCAGGTACTTTGCCTTTTTTTCTACTTCAGCCGGATTCCTTTTTCCAAGATAACCAGGGATACATACGTTCTCTAAAGCAGTAAATTCAGGGAGTAGGTTATGGAACTGGAAAATGAATCCCAGGTATTTGTTTCTAAATTCCGAAAGGCTTTTGCTGTTTACCTTGCTTAGGTCCACACCATTGATGGTTACAGTGCCGGCATCTGGACTGTCCAAAGTGCCCAGAATCTGCAATAGTGTGCTTTTTCCAGCCCCGGAAGCTCCTACAATAGAAACGATCTCCCCTTTATCTATTTTAAGACTTACCCCCTTAAGAACGGCTACATTTGGGTAAGATTTGTATATGTCTATTGCTTCCAGCATTTTAATTGTAATATTCGGTATTCAAAGTAGCACATAATTAGGATAAAATTCGGGCAAAGTCTAATGGTCAATACGAAAAATCTAATCCTGAGCTCCTAAAGTCAGATTTTTTCCTCAAAAAAACATCTTTTCTTGAATTTGCCAATCAAATATTTTACTTTAGAGCACCTAAATTTTATATACAATGAATATTCACGAATATCAGGGAAAAGAAATACTGAAAAAATACGGGGTGAAAATAGGAGAAGGCATCATGGCCGAAACTCCGGAAGCCGCTGCTGAAGCCGCAAAGAAGTTGGGCGAAATGACGGGCTGTAAGGTCTGGGCCGTAAAAGCACAGATTCATGCAGGTGGCCGTGGTAAAGGAAAAATTGTAGGTACAGAATATAGAGGGGTAATGATTGCCAAGTCGCTGGACGAGGTGAAAACAAAAGCCTCTCAGATATTAGGCGGTACGCTTGTTACCATTCAAACTGGTCCGGAAGGAAAGAAAGTGAATAAAATATATGTGGGTGCGGATGTTTATTACCCAGGAGCTTCGCAACCAAAAGAATTGTACATGAGTATCCTGCTCGACAGAGCTACGGGACATGATGTAATCATCGCTTCTACCGAAGGTGGAATGGATATCGAGGAAGTAGCACACAGCACTCCTGATAAAATATTTAAAGAATGGATTGACCCGAGAGTTGGGATACAAGGTTTTCAGGCCAGAAAAATTGCATTCAAACTAGGCTTGACTGGAGCTGCTCACAAAGACATGGTAGTATTTGTAACCAAACTTTACAAAGCCTATAAAGAATCTGATGCTTCCATGTTTGAGATCAATCCGGTATTGAAAACTTCCGATGACCAGATCCTGGCAGTAGATGCAAAAGTGTCGCTTGACGATAACGCGATGTACAGACAGCCTGATTTGTATGCTTACAGAGACGTTACAGAAGAAGATCCTTTAGAAGTAGAAGCCGGAGAAAGCAATCTGAACTATGTAAAACTTGACGGTAACGTTGGTTGCATGGTAAACGGCGCCGGACTTGCCATGGCAACGATGGACGTAATTAAAATTTCCGGTGGTGAGCCTGCCAACTTTCTGGACGTGGGTGGTGGAGCAAATGCTAAAACGGTAGAAGCTGGGTTCAGAATTATTTTAAAAGACCCAAATGTAAAAGCTATTCTAATTAATATCTTCGGAGGTATTGTTCGTTGCGACCGCGTAGCGAATGGAGTGGTAGAAGCATACAAAGCGATAGGAGATATAAAAGTGCCAATCATCGTAAGACTTCAAGGTACCAATGCCGAAGAAGGTGCTAAAATTATAAACGATTCAGGCTTGAAAGTAAAATCTGCCGTAGTATTGAAAGACGCGGCGAGATTGGTGAAAGAAGCAATTGAAAAATAATTGTTAATGGTTAATTGTTAATGATAAATGTTGAGTCAGGCAAAGCAGGACTCAACATTTATTTTTTTATAGGTTTCAGCTATAAAATCCCTAATTTTGTTTTATAATTAACCATTAATTAGCTTTCGTAGTATAATGGATAGTATACCAGATTCCGGTTCTGGCGGTAGGGGTTCGAATCCCTTCGAGAGCACTATTTTTCGTCAACAAACCCTATAACTCATTGATTTATAGGGTTTTTCTTTTTTTAGAATTTCAAAACTATTCTTAGTTAGTAGCTATATAGTACCATACGGCGTTAACC
>JANYCO010000183.1 GCA_025360235.1 Cytophagales bacterium | reverse complement strand
CCTTTATAATGAATAATTCTTGTTTCAGGATAATAATAATTTTGAAAACCTCCTTTAATTAATCTGTAAGAAAGATCAATATCTTCTCCATACATGAAAAATGTTTCGTCAAGCAATCCTACTTTGTCGAGTGCTGATTTTCTCATAAACATATATGCTCCGGATAAAACAGTCACAGGATTTGTTTCGTCTTTGTCCAGATAACCTAAATGATAGCCACCAAATTTTTTAGATTTTGGAAATAATGCCGCTAATCCAAATATTTTATAAAATGCGACCCATGGAGTTGGTAATCCTCTTTTAGATTCAGGTAAAAATTTGCCTGCACCATCAAGCATTTTTACACCAAGACCACCGGCATTAGGATGAGCATACATGAAGTTAATACATTTGCTAAATGTATTTTCTTCTACAATGGTATCCGGATTTAATAAAAGAATGTATTCTCCTTTTGCCAAACGAATAGCCTGGTTATTGGCTTTAGAGAATCCAAGATTTTCCTTGTTGGCGATGAGGCTTACGAAATCAAATTTTTTCTTTACCATTTCTGCCGAACCATCAACAGAATTATTGTCCACTACAAATACTTCCGCCTCAATACCTTCAATGGCTTTCTTGACCGAAATAAGCGCTTGTTCCAAAAAATGGCAAACGTTGTAGTTAACAATAATGATTGAAAGCTTCTTCAATGAAATGTGTTAGAATATTTATATTAAATATACGACAAATATAATCAAATATGAATTAAAAATTAAAAATTAAGAATTAGGCAATTAAATATGTCTGATAGGAGGAACGGTACTTAATTTTTAATTGAAATTAAGATTCATAAACCGTCCTTGTCACAATACTTCTGCCAAGAGTAACCTCATCTGCATATTCCAATTCACCTCCAAGGGGTATGCCACGGGCTATTGTGGTAATCCTCACGTTAAAGTCTTTAATTTTTTTGGTAATATAAAAAGCCGTTGTATCCCCTTCCATGGTTGGACTGAGTGCAAAAATAAGTTCTTTGACTTCTCCTTTAGCCACGCGTTGGATGAGAGAATCGATTTTTAAATCCGAAGGGCCAATTCTTTCCATTGGGGAAATGATGCCTCCTAAAACATGGTATACGCCATAAAATTGATTGGTATTTTCAATAGCGATTACGTCTCTGATGTCTTCTACGATGCACACCTGAGATTTCTCTCTTCTGTGACTGGCGCAGATTCCACAGATTTCTGTATCAGAAATAGTATGACAGGTTTTGCAATAGACGATATTTTGTCTTGCATTGGTAATGGCTTCAGAAAGCTTCAGCGTCGAATCTTTATCTTCTTTAAGGAGGTGAAGTACTAATCGTAGAGCTGTTTTTTTACCTATCCCGGGTAATTTTGATACTTCGTTAACGGCTTCTTCTATTAGTTTGGAGGGGAAAATCATTCAGGTATTTTGTAAAACAGGTCTATTCTGCTCGACTATGGCAGGAGGTATTATACAATTTCAGCAGAGATACCATGGTCGCAAATACCTTGACGCATAGGTTTTAGTTCTTCCAGAGACCCCTTCTTAACGGCACATTTTCCTTTGTAATGGATTATTAAACTGCACTGTTCAGCCTGTTCCGGACTGTGTCCACAAATTTTGATAAGGGTATTGATCACGTGTTCGAAAGTGTTTACATCATCGTTAAACACAATCAAATCAAGCATCTCCGAGGTTTGTACTTCTTCTAAAAGCGCTAACTCTTCTTGCTCAAATGGATTAACATTATATATAGTCTGCATATCCTTTCCCTCCTATTTTAGGTGTAAACAAATTTAATAAAAAAAACTCAAAAAACGATGTCCGAATTAAGGAAAAATACGTTTGAGCATCTTTTTGTTGAAAAATCATGAACTAATAACATTTTTGTATATTGCGACTGTTCAGATTTTACTCATTTATATGTCCCAGATCCTGATTATCAGTATTCTTGTTATTTACTTTAGCGTTTTAATGCTCATTGCTTACCTGACCTCCAGAAATGCAGGTTCAGACGCTTTTTTTAGTGGCAATAAACAATCTCCCTGGTACCTGGTGGCTTTTGGGATGATCGGTACCTCAATTTCCGGGCTTACTTTTATATCTGTTCCAGGGAAAGTAGGGTCGGATGGCTTTGCTTACTACCAGGTAATTCTTGGTTATATAATTGGCTATTGGGTTATAGGTACGATTCTAATGCCTATGTATTACAGACTAAATTTGGTCTCTATTTATACTTACCTCGATCAGCGTTTTGGTTTTTGGTCCTACAAGACCGGTGCTTTTTTGTTTCTACTTTCCCGTACATTAGGTTCGTCGCTACGTCTTTTTCTGGCAGCCTCAGTCTTGCATCTTTTTTTGTTTCAAAGTTGGGGAATGCCTTTTTGGGTTACCGTAGCAATTACGATTTTGCTGATCTGGATCTATACTTTCAGAGGTGGTGTAAAAACAATAATATGGACGGATTCCTTTCAAACTATATTTCTGATTTCTTCTGTGATTATTTCAGTTATACTTATTTCCAATCGACTTGATCTGTCCTTCTTTGATATGCTTGGAAAGGTTTACGACAGTAAGTATTCAAAGGTGTTCTATCTTGATGATTACAAAAGCGGATTATTTTTTCCAAAATATTTTTTTGGTGGAGCCTTTATAGCCATTGCCATGACAGGCCTTGATCAGGACTTGATGCAGAAAAATCTTACCTGTAAAAATATAGAAGAGGCACAGAAAAATATGTTCTGGTTTACTATTATAATGGTATTTGTCAATATGCTTTTTCTTGTACTTGGAGCATTGTTGTATCTATATTCGGAAGCAAAAGGAATTCCACTTCCTGTTTCCAAAGATGATCTTTTTCCAACGCTTGCGTTGAATGAATTTGGAACATTTGCAGGAATTTTCTTTTTGCTTGGAATTATTGCTTCTTCTTACGCCAGCGCAGATTCAGCTTTGGCAGCGCTTACTACTTCTTTCTGTATCGATTTTCTTAATTTTAAAGACAAAGAAGAATCGGTAAAACAAAAACAGAAATTTTATGTACACATCGGAATGTCACTTGCTTTTTTTGTAATCATAATAATAGCAAAAGAAATAAATGAACGTTCTCTGATTGATATTGTACTCAAAATGGCAGGTTATACTTATGGCCCTTTGGTGGGTTTGTATGCTTTTGGTTTATATACAAAGCGAAAATTGAAGGATCAGTTAGTTCCTGCAGTCTGTGTTATAGCTCCTGTTATTACCTATATCATAGGCGCAAATTCTAAACTCTGGTTTAACGGTTATCAGTTTAGTTTTGAAATTATTATTGTGAATGCGGTGCTTAGTTTTATTGGGTTGTGGCTCATTTCGGATCACAGATTAAAGGATTCCGCGGATTAGAAATTTTATCCATTGCCGTTCACTTCAGTGAACGGATGCCAGTAGTTTATCTGTAATTATCTTCATACTGCTCCCAGGCCAGAATAGCCACTTTTCCTAAGCTTGAGATACTGAAGTAAAACATAAACGCTTCGGCTTGTGTGATCTCGTCTTGCTTTTCAGCGATCGCCGAAATTACTTGATCAACACTTTCGTCTATCCCAATCTGCAGCCAGGAAACTTCTTTTGTTTTAGGATCAAAAACTCTGAAACGAATTTCGTTGTCTTTTGAAAAGATTGCAAACGTAAGAATGTTTTCTTTTTTGTTTTTGTAAGTGAAATATAGATCCGCACCTTTACCTGCTTTTTCAGGAAAAGATTGAGTTGGTTCTTCTGTCCAATGGTTGGATTTCAGGAGTTCGATATAGGAAGTATTCATGAGGTTTATAGGTTTTGTTTAGCAAAAGGTAAACAAATTAGTTTATAATCAAAACTAAAAAGCGTATAAAATGGAAGTGTCTTAATTTAATGGAATAGAATAATAAACAGGATCTTCCAAAACGGTTATTTCAGGTTCTCCTAATGAATTAGTTCTTGTTATTTTATTTATTTTTATAACATATCTATCCCCTGGTCTTGCCTCATTAAAAAGTAAAATAGTAACAGAATCTTTATTGTACAGCACACTCCCTATAAGTCTCTTTCCTCTTGCCAGGATTATTTCAAACTCTGAAACGGAGTACCTTACTTCGTAGGGAAGTAAACTAGTAGTCCATTCGTCTGCGAATGCTTTTATTTTGATGTTGGTTAAGGAGTCTGAATAATATTTTTTCGAGTAATCATAAATAGAATCATTTAAATATACTTTTAATTTAGGCGATCTTAATTTGATAGCCTTTAATTTTCTAGTATTATATAAGATTTTATTTCTGAAAATTTTTAATTCCAATACAGAATCGTTTGGAATAATGTTGATAGAATGAGCTGATTTGCCAGGTATATATCTTCCACCTTTTATTTCATAAGTTAATTTATCCTCTTTTTTTAATCCTGGAATTGTAATTTTAAGTTCATTACTGCAATTAATAAAGAGTAGGTCATATGGTTTACGAACGGTTATTGTTTGTGCATTAATTTGTATTGAATGGAAAAACAATAGAAGCAATAGGAATCGTAGCATATTTTTTATTCCATAATGCAACAGATTCCAAAAAGATACAAAAATGAGTTAACTACATTTTAAACTTATAACTAAACAGTAATAACTCATAACTAAAGCAACTCCATCTTCGGCAACCACAAATGTTTCTGAAAATCCACCACCGCATC
>JANYCO010000169.1 GCA_025360235.1 Cytophagales bacterium | reverse complement strand
GGCTTCTTCTTCAAGCTGTTTAATGGCGTCACTAAGTGAGACAGGTGGCGGCGGTGGATTTTGTTGATTCGAGTCAAGATTAGGTACGGTATTTTGTTGGCTTGAATCAAGCGTATTAGGAGAAGTAGGTTGTTTGCCTTTGCCTAGTATGGGGCTACAGCCACAAGAACTCATATTGGTAGCTAAGAAAATACACCATACACATAAAACTTGCCTATAAAGACAGCTTTTTAAGTTATCCATAAGTTACTATATTAATACTTTTCTCTTAATAAACAGCTAAGTTATCGCTAAATCTAAATACTCTCCAAATTATTGTTTAGTTAATGCTTAAGAACCCAAATGATTTAAAAATTACAAATTTTACATCCTCTTTGTCATCCCCGCGCATGCGGGGATCCAGTCAATTGTCTCGTCCTAAAAAAAGTTTACATGTGAGTTTATAATAACTAAAATAATACTAAAATAAATTTACACCTAAGGTTTAATCCTGCTATGTATTTACAAGTGCTAAATTTTCTTGATAATAGTTTTTCCATAGTTTTTTAATCTCCATAGTTATGGTTGCATCATGAAGTTGAACAGGCGTATGATTTCCAATGCTCATATGCGGCCTATCTTGGTTGTATAGCTTGACAACCTTTTCCAAGACTTGTTTTGCTTGGTGGAGGCCATTTACTTGATAATGAGATAAATATTCATCTTTAATAATCCCATTTACTCGCTCGGCTATCGCATTTTCTAGTGGGTCTCCATTAGTGGTCATACTGATTTGTATATGATAGGCTTCTAGCAGCTTGACATACCCATTACTACAATATTGTATGCCCCTGTCGCTATGATGGATAAGCTTAGGTTGGTCCGGGGGCCTTATAAGGGCAGATAGGGCCATCTGTAGGGCTTGTATACTTTCTATGGCTTCCAAGCTTTCTCCAACTTGATAGCCTACTATCTTATGAGAATAGGCATCTGTTATTAAAGTGATATAGTAATTACTATCCTTTGTTGGCCAGTAAGTTATATCACTTACCCATAATTGATTAACTCCTGTTGGCGTAAACCCTATAATTTGGTTAGGATATTTTTTAAATCGATGGAAAGATTGTGTTGTTTGTATCTTTCTTTTTCGATTCCTAATCAATAAATGGTGGGCTGCTAATAAAGTAAATAGACCATCTCTTCCTAGTTTAATCTGATGTGTTTGCATAAACGGTTGTAGCTTGAGGTATAGTTTGCGTACTCCCATACTTGGATGCTCTTTTCTAATCTCTTTTATTTGTTTAATAATCATATCCTCTTTAAGCGAAGTAAGCGCACTTTTCCTTTTATCTTGATAGTAAGCCTGTCTACTAACACCAAACCACTCACATAAGGTGGCTAATCTTATGAGTTGGAGTTTAATCCTTGTTGCTTCTATGGTTTGGTATCTGACTTTTTTCTGATAGGAATATTCAACTTCTGCTCAGCTATATCTATCATGGTAGAGTAAGCAATTACACGCATTTTTTCCTCTTCTAGGGATCTTTTAACCGATTCTAGCTGTTTTTTAAGAGCTGTTAGGCTAGCTTGTAACTCTACTTTTGACAGCTCTTCGATTGGTTTATCTACTTCCAGTCCATTACCTTGTTTGCCCATTTTATCACTTTCTTCGATCCTAGGTTGCTTTTCTACAAAAGAAGTTCCTTTTTTCTTTAATGTAGTGTCATAACCTAATTGGCGCATCCAATCAAGAAGCCTGCCATGATCTTGTTTACCAGTATATTTTTTCCAAAGAGCACTCTTGCTAATAGAAGAAGAAAAGTACTCTTGGATAATGAACTCCCTTTCTGCTCGGCTAAAGCATTCTACTGGTTTAGGGGTAATTATTTGCTGGCCCCCTGGTCCTACTATTACTTTCTTTTTCTTGTCCATTTTATCCTTGGTTTGTGTCAACCTATTTCAGGACAAGACAAATCAACAGATCATTATTGTAAAAAACCATATGAGTCTTTAAAATTTCCCATTTTAGTTTAACAAAAT
>JANYCO010000158.1 GCA_025360235.1 Cytophagales bacterium | reverse complement strand
TTATGAAAAGCAATAAAGTCCACTTTACAAGTCGGACAAAGTGCAAAAAAATCGTCGTGCCATTTTACTGGATCGGTATAACCTGGCACACAAACAGAACCACCACAATAGGCAGCGGCGGCACTTACAATCTGGAGATTTCTAGCTGTTGCTATCTGTTCTATCTTAGGCCAGGCTGCCACCGCTTGAGCCGGAGTCATGTTTGCTTCCACATTAAAATTTGGTTCGTTAAAAGCTAACAGATACTTTGCTCCTGCCGGAATATTGGCAATAGCAGTAGCTACCGTATAACTGTTGTTCCACATCATTGGTACAAATTCAACACCCTGGGAACTATAATAACTTGCAATAGCAGCATCAGGAATATTAGTCCAATTGTACCACCAGGAGATTCCAGGTTTTACGATATTCAAATCGTTTATGGAATGATTGCCATAAGCCATTCCTCTTTTCGGACTCACTTGAGCAGTCAGAGAGTAAAAGCTACACAACACAAAAAGCACAGTTATCAAAAAAAATTTATTCATAAGAGTTAAGTCGTTTTCTGTTTTCATTTCTTATCCTTAACTAAAAATAAAAAATGAATAATAACAATTATTTGTAGTAATAATGCCATTTTATTTATAAAAAGAGAGCCTAAAATATGGTGATTTTATGGGTTTGATAATAATGCAGGAAGCTCATTTCTAGTAAGTTTTAGATAAATTACTTATACAAATCGGCTTTTAGATAGCAACGAGATGAACTATTTTTTTGTTGTTCGTATCTCTATAAAATGTATATTTAAGTAACTCAAAAAATAACATGCCACTAATTAGAAATACCGGACAAACAAAAACGCTTATTGAGTTTTATACCGAACTTAAAGACAGTTCAGATTATACTTCACAGGGAGTTGGGACGCATATGTTGAATTGGATAGAAAGAATAAATCAGGAATTTAAAGTTACTAAAATATGGGGATTGACTTCTCTTTACCGGCTTATCTTACAGGCAGAAGATAATTATGCCTCCACAAATCATGTGATTTTGATGGCTATTGATGATGAATACTATATTGAATATCAGATCCCAAAAGAATCTGCACCTTGGGAAAATGCCTTTGTAAAAGGATCTGCCGCTTCTTTGGATGAAGCAATGAGAATGCTGAAAATAGCGATGGTAAATTCGAAAGGATGGGATGATTCAGCTGAATTGAAAAGTTAGTGCCATTGTTGGAATTAATAAAAATACAAAGTTATAGTATAAAATAAGAAGTGTAAAATAAAAAACATGAATAATTTAGAACGCTTTAATGAGATTTATAATAAAATGACTCCAGAGGAGCTAACAGGATTAACGCTAAGACCCCAGGACTTAAGATTAGAAGTTATACCTATTCTTCAACAAGAATTAATAAATAGAAGATTAAATAAGGAGGCCATGTCTCTTACTAATTTTTTAGTGAGTACAAAAGAAAAATCAAGATTCAATGATCTGTCAGTTGACGAATTGAAACAACTGGTAAAGGAAAGATTGGAATCCGGAGAATCGATTGAAAGTATTAAAATTGATTTAAATGATGACGGAATAAATGTATACAATCTAATAACCGACGAAGTCAAACTAAAGGAAAAGGCGCTCGATTATATAATGCACTTAAAGGAAGAGGGGTTGGACGAAAATGAGATTGATACAAAATTGCAGGATACTTTATCTATAGGAAAGGAAGATAGTGAAATGCTAAAAGTGCAATTAAGAAAAAACGGAAAATACAACTTGATATTTGGATATTCCATCACCGCAATCCTACTCTTGGTAATGATGGTTTCTTTAAGTGTTGGAGGAAGTATAAGCATTGGAACGATCATTGTTTTAGCGCTTGGAGTCTGGAGAATTTACAGAGGATATGAACAATTAAAAAAATAGCTTTTTCTTACTTCTTTATCAACTGCCCACTCATTTTCAACAATTCCGTCTCCGACTGCTTGGCCATATAAATAGCCGTTAGAAGCCTTGAGGAAGCATCCAGAAAGGAAGATTGAATTTCTCTTAACTCAAGGTCTGTAAGACTTCCTACATTATATTTTTCCATGGCAATAACCGTATTCTTTTCTGTTATGCTTAAATTCTTTTGTTCAATACCAACAAGGCTTATATTCATCAGATACTGATTGTACATTTTATAAAGTTCATGACTAATCTGTAATTCTAAATCATCCCGTTGTTTCTCCTGAGACATTTTTTGAATTTTTGCATTCTGAATGTTCCGGTTGGTAGCTCCTCCTCCATACAAACTCCAGGATAATGTTGCGCCGTAGGTAGGTCCATAACTTCTTGAAACCTGTGCAAAACCAATAGCTGCTGTTGTTCGTGAATAATTATATCCTCCAAACAAACTCAATTGTGGATACCGTGTAGAGCGGGCCTGTTCAATAGTTAGACCTGCAATACGCTCGTTTTGTCTCGACAATAACAATTCCGTATTCTGACTTTTTATCTTTTCATTTAAGTCTTCGTACTTAAGATTGTTATCAATAAGAATAGAATCAGAAACCTTAAAACTAGTCTTCATTTCGCGTCCAATTAATCTGTTCAAATCCGCCTGGCTATTTTTACAGGACATTTGCTGACGTATCAAGGCAGAACTATCTGCATTGAGATCCGCCTGCGCTTGCATTAACGTAAGCTGAGAGGCATTCCCTATTGAATACCGTGATTCAATAAGTTTTTTCCTTTGTATAGATATAGCCAGTACTTCCTTTAAATGTACGAGCATTTTCTCTTGTAAATTAATATTGTAATACGTAACAACAACCGACGACAACAGATTCTCTATCGCCAACCTAGTCTGTGTAGCACCAATTTTTTCATACTCTTCCAACTTATCTTTGGTCACAAACATATTGAGTCCATCAAATACTTTCCAGTTTACCAACGCGGCCATACTGGTATTTGTAGCCTTTAAGTTATTACCCTCTCTGACCGGACCTACGAAAGGTTTCAAATAACTATTATTGCTATTATTGGTCTGACCACCATTTAAAGCTACAGAAGGAAGCATCCATTCCCAGGTATTATTATTTTCTGCAATTTTCAAATTGTTTTTTGCCAGTATAATGGAAAAATTGTTTTCCAATCCAAGACGAATTGCTTCCTCTAACGAAAGAGAGTCTTGTGCGGTAAGTTTAGTTACCGATAAAGAAATTAAAAAAAGAAAGATAGAATAAAATTTCATAAATAGATTTCGTTAAGATTTTTTAGTTCTTGACATATATGTATACATCGCCGGGATAACATATAATGTAAGCGCCAGAGAAAGCATCAACCCTCCTATTACCACAATCCCCATTCCCATCCTGCTTTTAGAACCCGCTCCAAGTGCAAGTGCTATTGGCAAAGCTCCGAGCGCTGTAGCAAGACTGGTCATAAGAATAGGCCTGAAACG
>JANYCO010000284.1 GCA_025360235.1 Cytophagales bacterium | reverse complement strand
AGTAAATGATAGAATATCTTTACCTTTGTATCTTTCCATTGTATCTCTTATTTTGATACAATGTTAAACATCCACTATGCAGTATATCTGCATTGGCGAATAAAATATCTAATCCTATTAAATAATTATACCATTGAGTTTGCAAAGACACTTCGTCTGTAGTATCAATTATTTAATATTGATTCCTCTAATTATAATTTTTTGGATTATTTTTAGAGAAAGAAAGTAGTAAAAGAAAACCACCGACACTTTTTCAATGGAAGAAAGTATCGATGGTTAGTAAGTTGTATTTGTTCTTAGCAGCTTATTGTCTCACCAATCGTTGAGTAAGCATTTGTCCTCCCGCGTTAATTTTCATAATATAAATTCCAACAGCAAGAGATTGAATATTGATCACATTTCCGGACTGTAAATCGTTTGCTGAAAATACTTCATGACCAAAGGAGTCGAATATTTGTATTCCCAAAGTAGAAGCGTCGATGGTATTCATTTCTACAAACAGAAAACCATTACTTGGATTTGGACTTACAGAAATATAATTTGAAGTAACATCAGCAGAGTTGTCGATACCCATTCCAATTCTGGCGGTACAAGCACCGATTATTTTCCATACATCCCATTGACCTGATTTTAAAAGAGGATCTTCTCCTTGTGTCCACCATTTGGCTTCGTAGATAGTTCCGTTCCTTGAGACTCTTGTTCCTCCCACATAAACACCAGCTATGGTCCAGCCTTGAGTAGAGCATGTTCCGGTAGTTACCGCATTTACAGTTACAGAAACCGAAGAAGAAGTTGTTACCGCACCTTTATCGTCAGTAGCTTTTGCTGTAATCGTATAGGTTCCGGCAGCAACACTGGTCCAGCTATAGCTGTAGGGGCTGCTGTTATCACTTCCCAACAGCGTAGTGCCGTTATAGAAATCTACTTTGCTTACTGTTCCGTCTGCATCCGAAGCGTTTGCAGAAATTGTTATGGAGGCAGGAGCATTGTATGAAGAATTATTAGCAGGTGCCGTAAGACCTATCGTTGGAGCCTGATTGGTAGTAGTAACTCCAGAAGAGAATGTTATATAATTTAAATTAATACCATCAGTATCAAAATAAATTCGCATTACTTTCTGACCAGAACCAAGACTGATGTTGTTGATGGTTACTGTTTGCCAGGTCTGCCAGCCTCCGGTGTTTGGTACGCTGATCGTTCCACTTACATTATTTCCATCCATTTCTATATGAAAGCTTTTTCCGGCAGCTGTAGCCGCTACTCTTACATCAAGTTTGTATGTTCCGGCTGTTACATTCACTGTATATTCTAACCATTCACCAGCAGCGATATAACCAATATTATATCCTGCACCTGCGTCTGTGGTAGCTTCTATATCTACATCATCACCACGGAAGGCACCACCAGAGTTGCCTGCAGTATTGTCGGAGAAAGCAATAGTTTGTCCGCCCAGATCGTAGTTCTCTGCTTCGATCTTTCCGGGTATTGCGTAAGGAGTTCCACCATATGGAGATTGTGTTGGAGTAACGACTACAGAGCCAATCACAGAAGACATAGCAGAGACTAATGAATTTCCATTGTTTAAGTCTCCCGAAAGTTCCCAGATCATCATACCTCCATAGCCATTGTCTTTTACGTACTGTGTTTTTTTCTTAATGGTTGTAATTCCATTGTAACCAACATTACCAAAGACATCTGCGTTGGGATCAGCACCTCTGCCTACAAGTGTTGCGTAGGACTCCCAGCTTGGTCTGCCATAGAAAGGTACACCAAGGTTTATTTTATTTTTCGCCAATCCTCTTCCTGACCAGTAGCTTAGACATTGTAAAGCATAGTCATAAGTAGAATGTTGAAAATCGTTAGCATCATAAGACATTACGTTCAACCAATCTACTTTGGCAAATACAGAAGCAGGAATACCATCAGCCTGACTTCCGTTTCCTACCACAGCGGCAGAAAGTAATTTCCCCTGAGCTTTTAATGAAGTAGAAAGAGCTCCCATTAATAAGTCATAATTCGTAGAACTCTGACCAAGATCCGGGTATTCCCAGTCGATGTCAATTCCGTCCAGTCCGTATGTACTAACAAGGCTCATACATGCTGTTACAAAACGGGCACGGGAGGTAGCGTTTCCAGCAAGTGTTTCAAAGGTAGGATCAAGTACTACACCTCCGTCGCTCCAACCACCTACAGCAACTAAAACTTTTGCTCCGGCAGCATGTGCTTTGGAAACAATTGTCTGAAGTTTGGCAGGATTATCAATTGCTTTTATAGACCCATCCGAATTGGGAAGGGCAAAAGCATAATTGATATGGGATAATTTACTGTACTGGATTGTATTGGCATCACCAGCCCAGGAAGGCATGTAACCAATAATTCTTTGTGCGTGTGTCTGCAGGAAAACTCCGTTTACCAGCAGGAAGGCTGCCGTCATTTTTAGTATTCGTGTAAATTTCTTCATAAGTATAGGGTTTTGTTTCGACGGAGTATAATGGTATTATTCAAATAAAAATTATAAACATGATTATTTTTTGGTTTTGGACCTTAAAATTTAATAAAAATAGCCCAAAAAAATATCTGAATAATACTATTAAAAACGTTATTTGAATATCCATAAACGCATATTTATGTAGATAATATTGCGCTTTCTTATCTATCAGAAAAAAGAAATTTCTAATCGAAGAAAGATAAATTGTTGTGTGTCTTACACATTTTCAAATTGATCGTTAACAAATTGTTTCCAACTAGATTCTGGTTAAATGATTTTCTAGGTCATTTGCTTTTTTTAGTTACTTTTAAGTACAAGCTAAATGGAAACACTATCTGATAAACTCATAATATTAGATTTGGATGAAACACTGATTCACGCTACTCCAGATAAATTGGTAATTGCCGAAGAATTTCGGTTTGAGAAATACTATATTTATAAGAGACCTCATTTAGAAAAGTTTCTGATAGAGCTGTCCCAACATTTCAAAATCGGAATTTGGTCCTCGGCGGATGATGAATATGTGAATCATATTCTAAAACAAATTACTCCTACGAATATCGAACTTGAAATCGTTTGGGTTCGTAGTCGATGTTCATATAAACGAGATATAGATTTGGATATTTATAACTTTGAAAAACGGCTTGATAAACTTAAGAAAAGAAATTTCAGATTAGAACAAATAATAATTGTGGACGATAGTCCGGAGAAGACAAGAGCAAATTATGGAAACGCAATCTATATTAAAGAGTTTATTGGGGATCAGTCGGACGTAGAATTGAAATTTCTTTATGAATATCTTCTATCACTAAAAGAGGTCAGTAATATTCGTAAAGTTGAAAAACGGTTTTGGAGAAAATAATTAGCAAAACAAATGAAAAGAAAGATAGCACAACTACTAATAATTATTTTGCTCTCTTATGCACAAGCAATAGGATAAACAAAAGACTGGACAATGCTTGATAGGTATTTTCAGGTTTACACCTTTACAGACAAAGTAATGGGTTTAACGATTGAGCTTGATTATAATACGATTTCTCAAAATATTATTGTAGATTCTTTGTTTGCCAAAGTTGCAGAAAGAGATTCTCTGGATTTTGTTATTTCGCAAAAAGTGAAATCTTCTTCTGCTATTGATACCACGGGGCGATTCCGATTTTTTAGGAATGCTAAGCTTGAAAAGATGCTACTTAATGGAGTAAACAAGAAATTTTTTATTTATTGTACAAAAGGTGTTGTAGAAAGAACAATTAAAGATGTTGTTTTCTCTTTTGACGAATGTCAATCAAACATTGTTGTATTTCGTTTTGATCAAATTGATATCAAAGAATATGGACAACCAATTTTTTGTTCTAGGCAAGAGTTAAATCTAACGTTTAAAAATCTTCCGCAAGTAGACCTTGAAATTGAAAAGGTAAGAAAAGGAGAACAACATATTTATGCTGACAGTATTAAGCAGCGTTCATTCGCTCAAGCAGACGCGCTTTATTTTATGTATTCTGATGATTTCAATTGGAATCTTGGAAAGGAGTTGAAGAATTATTTTCCTTCAAGAACTATTTATATAAAACGAAAGGACAATAAATTTTATTCAAAATGGAGTCTAGGATTAGATTTATTTGGAATACCTTGTGATTAACCTAATAGTGCAATCTAGAAA
>JANYCO010000068.1 GCA_025360235.1 Cytophagales bacterium | reverse complement strand
CCAGCTCCTACATATAAAATCGGAAGTTTCCAGTATTTATGATTGTAGATCTGGCCTGCACCAGGCAACAACATTGCAAGGACCATCGTTTTCTTTGGACGGGACCATTTTTTTGATTTCTTATCAATTGAAGTCCGAATAGTTGAATCTTTTTTTATCTCTGGGAAACCTACAATCACAGACTTATCCGAGGACTTAATCTTAACCGAATCCAAAGGAGTTTGTTTCTCCTCCTTTTTTATGTCAAATGATACGAAAAGTTATTATACTTCTGTAAGCCAACTGGCCAGTGACCGCGATACTTACCGTCGATATAGGGATCTGTCAATAGCCGGGTCGGTGGCACTTTATGCGATTTCTATTTTGGATGCTTATGTAGATGCGCACCTTCGAACCTTCGACCTAAGCCCAGATTTGTCTGTTACGGCAAAACCGCTGTTTTATAAAAATAATGCTACCTTTGTGACCGGAGTTTCTTTAAATTTTAACTTTAAAAACAATAGAAGCCAGTATAATCAGTTATTAAAAAAGGATTTTTAAAAAAGCAGTAAAAAATACTATGAAAATAATGTTGATTGGTTACGGTAAAATGGGCAAAACAATTGAGCAGATCGCAATCAAAAGAGGCCATACCGTTCCTGTTATAATAGATGTAAACAATGGCGCTGATCTGAAAACTATTACCTCCAAAGAAGTAGATGCTGTAATAGAATTTACACAACCGGAAAGTGCCTTTGAGAATATTAAACTATGTATTGAAAATGGTATTCCTACCGTGAGCGGTACTACTGGCTGGTTGGCCAGAAAACCAGAAATAGAAGCACTATGTAAATTAAAAGGAGGAGCTTTTTTTTATGCCTCTAATTATAGCGTAGGAGTAAATTTGTTTTTCCATTTTAATAAATACCTCGCAAAAATAATGAATGGACATCCTGAATATTCTGTTTCTACGGAAGAGATTCATCATACGGCAAAAAAAGATGCTCCAAGCGGAACAGGTATAACATTGGCAGAAGGCATTCTGGAAAATATAGATTGGAAAAAAAGATGGGTGAACGATTCAACTTCAAACAAAGAAGAATTAAGTATTATTTCAAAAAGAATTGATCCTTATCCGGGAGAACATACAATCATTTACAGTTCGCCAATTGACAATATTGAAATAAAACACACCGCACACAGCAGAGAAGGCTTTGCTACCGGGGCTGTTATGGCAGCGGAGTTCATCGCTGGTAAAAAAGGAATTTTTGGAATGGAAGATATGTTGAAATTTTAGATTTAGATTTTAAAAAATATATGAATAATATTGTAATGTTAATAGTTTTATTGCCATTCATACTAATACAATTTGTTAGTTTGTATTTCTTATTTGAAAAAGCAGGAGAAAAAGGATGGAAGGCTTTAATTCCATTTTATAATACTTTTGTGATGGTCAAAATCTCGGGAAGACCTACCTGGTGGTTTTATGTAATACTTTTTGTTCCTGTAATAGGATTGTTGTTTCAAATTGGTTTGGCCATTGATTTTATAAAATCGTTTGGGCAGAATAAGGCAAGACATATCTTATACCTTATGGTTTTCGGAACTATTTATATGCCCTACTTAGCATTTTCAAAAAATATAAAATATGTTGGTCCGGCGGCACAATTGCCTAAGGAGGAAAGAAGCAGTGTTACGGAATGGGGTGAGGCTATTTTATTTGCCGTAGTTGCCGCCACGCTTATTCGTTGGATCTTTATGGAAGCGTTTGTGATTCCTACTCCTTCTATGGAAAATTCGTTGTTGATGGGCGATTATCTTTTTGTAAGTAAATTTCATTACGGCGCCCGTACACCAAAGACTCCATTACAAGTACCGCTTACACATCGTAATATATGGCTTACTGATCTTCCTTCTTACACAGAAGCGATACAACTGCCTCAATTCAGATTACCCGGATTTTCTAGTGTAAAAAATAATGATGTGGTAGTCTTCAACTGGCCTGCCGATAGCGATTATCCTACTGATCTGAAAACAAATTACATTAAAAGATGTCAGGCCATTGGTGGAGATACATTACAAGTAATTAATAAACAAGTATACATCAATGGGAAGCCTGCTTATAATCCAACGGAGATGGAGTTTAATTATAAAATTTACACGCAAGATGAATTTCCTAAAAGAGTTTTTAGAAAATATAAAATTCCGAATTTCAGAGACAACAACGGAGATTTTGTGAAATATTTCAACGAAGTAGATTCTGGTAAATTAGGTTATGTGATTGATCTTTCGAAAAGTAAATTAGAAAGAATGACTAATGATAAAGTAGCAGACAGTATTAAGATAATTAATTTTGCTACCGACGTTCCTGAAATGCAGCTTTTCCCTTATAATAAAAAATCACGCTCTTGGGACATTGATAATTACGGTCCTATCTGGGTGCCTAAAGCAGGAGCTACCATTAAGCTTGACTCCAATAATGTTTCAACTTATCTCACCACAATTCAGAATTACGAAGGCTGGGAAACCGTTGAGGCCAAAGGTGATCGTTTGATCATTGATGGAAATGAAGTGAAAGAATATACTTTCAGACAAGATTATTATTTTATGATGGGAGACAACCGTCATAATTCTTCCGACTCCCGTTTCTGGGGATTTGTACCTGCCGATCATATCGTAGGAAAAGCCTTCATGATCTGGCTTTCGACGGATTCAGAAGGTGGGTGGTCCGATAAAATTCGCTGGAACCGTTTGTTTACTATTATTAAATAATGGCCATCCTGAACGAGGAAATAGAGAAAAATAATCTCCGAAAAATAATCGTTCTCCTGTTTTTATGGTCGCTAATAGTATTGCCTTGTTGTTGGTTTGGCTATGGCTCTGATGAAGATGCATGGGCAGTAGGAGAGGAGGCTTCTATTATATGGGAGACAGAAAAATATTCTATTTCACGTTCAACTGGTTTTCCTTTACATGAACTTTCGGCTACTGTTTTGGCGCATTATGGAAGTTGGTA
>JANYCO010000015.1 GCA_025360235.1 Cytophagales bacterium | reverse complement strand
GAAATAAAGTTTTGTCCATTCTCTATTTGTCTTCACATAGTCAAGTCTACCACTACTGTAAAATACATTTTTGAAATACGGAGAGGCCGCTTTGATAATGTGTTCATGTCCGTATGGAAGCCAGGAGTCAGGATTATGCTTTGTAAGCAATGCTACTATGTATGCATCTGAACCTTTAGGAGCATTGATGTCTACTTTCTCAAATGGGATCATGTTTTTACTGAATACCATTGACTGCATATAGAATTTACCACCCTTAGGTAACAAACCTGCCACATGTTTAAAATAGCTATCGTATACTTCGTCTTGTTTTCCATCTAAATAATCTTTCATACTTGCTGCATGTTCGAAGCTACCAAAAGCTGTTACCGCATCAAATGTTCCAAAGTCTTCGGGTTTTACATAACGGGCATCTTTGATATATGCTTCTAAACCATTCTTACGACAAGAAGCAACTTGTCCTTTAGAAAGATTTACTCCGATAGCTTTCGCTTTTATTACATTTTTTAAGTGCATCAACCATCCACCCCAGCCACAACCAAGATCAAGTACTCTGGATCCTTCTTTAATTCCGAGGCTTTCGCAAACGAAATCATATTTTTTACGTTGAGCCTGTTCCAATGTCATTGTATAATCTCCATTATACATGGCATTGCTGAAGTGTGCGGTTTCACCCAGACTAAGACGAATGAATTTATCAATATTAGTGTAGGTAAAATCCATCTCTTTCTCTTTGTCCCAATCGTCACGCAGAGAAGTGCCTTCCCATTTCAGCGATACATTCTTTATCACCTCTTCGGTCTTTTCTTTTTCTTTTACTAATTCGGTTGTTTCCATCATAATTCGGTGTTGTTTAATGATTTAAAAATAAGTAAGTATGTTTTATGTAATAAACGAATACTAAAACGTATCGAATTTACAAACAACCACCTGAAAAATCAAAATATTCTATTATTATTTATTAAAAAACCTATTAAATAGCATAACATCAATTTATTTTATGAAATATATCCATTTTTATGTAGATTTTTGGCACGGTAATACTTCCTGTAATTAGGTGCAGGCGTTTCTTTGGGCAAAGTAATAATCGTAGTTGTATCAGCAGTGCCTGTTGAATCTTTTGCTGAAGGTACACGGATATATATTTTTTTTATAACAACTACTTTCTTCACTGTTTGTGGTGATGTAGCCTCACGTGTTTCTGGTTCGTATTGATATTTAAAATTTATCATGAAGGTTATGATCACTATCATGAAAACAATTATCAATTTTGGATATATCTGTTTCATTGCGTTCTCCTTTCTTTAGACTTCCCAATCTATTTAACGCAAAAACTATGCAAAAGGGTTAAAAATGTACTAGTTAGTTTCGGGTCATTTCCCTGTACTGTCTGCAGCCACTTTAGAAGAATCTTTTGGAGGTGCCCCATAACTCATGGCACAACGAAATCCTATAGTAGCAGTGGCAGAATCCTGAGCTATATACCTCCTCGTTCCCGGAGATAACCAGTAGGCAACATCGTTCCAGGAACCACCTTTGTAAATCCTGTTGTGTCCATCATCAAAAGTACTAAAGCCGGCTTTATTGTAGTTGTTTCCATCATCAGAAGTAAGGAAACCATCTTGTTCTGTATCTTCTTCCGCATTTCCTTCAAAAGCTATTGCCACAAACTCATCATACACCCACTCATTAACGTTTCCAGCCATATTGTATAGCCCAAAATCATTTGGTGGGTATTCCCATATATAGTTGGTTATAATAGCTCCGTCGTTTCTTCTGTTTCCAATAATTCCTCCATAATCACCCCGGCCACGTTTGAAATTGGCAAGAAAATTACCCATTTGTTTTTTGTTTAACTTTCCATCATTCCTAACAATATTGCCATCCCAGGGATAAATACGACGGTGTGATTCGTTATCATCTTTAAACTGATTGTCTACAAATGCCTGTGCTGCATATTCCCATTCGGCCTCGGTTGGAAGCCTGTAGGTCACATCTCCTGAAGGAGCTTCTGATGCACCTTTTTTAGTCTTTTTAGTTTTTGATTTAGTATCGTCTTTCGAAAGATAATCGTTTACCTTGGCTGTTCTCCACAAACAATAATCATTGGCCTGCATCCAATTCACACCAACAACAGGAAAGAATCGAAACCCCTGATAACGGAAATAACTTTGTACATAAAAATCATTGAAGCCTAGTTCTTTGAACCATACCGTAGTATCGGGTAATGAAGCTTCATAAATTTCTTTGGAAGAATCTTTTTGAATATAAAACAAATATTCCAGCCAGTGAATATTGGCTACCTCTGTCTCGTCCATGTAGAAAGACTCCACACTCACTTTACGTTTTAGGTTATTGGATTCAATATCCATCATATTGAAATCTTCCATCTTGGAATTTTCAAGATCAAAAGAACCTAGTTCAGCATCACCACCAGGCAGGTGCATGGAAACCAAAATATTTTCCTGAAGTTCAAATTTTAATTCTACTTTTTTGGGAGCAGAACTGTCTGCATTAATCGCTTTACCAACAGCGGAGCTGTCTGTAGAAGTACTGTCTTTACCATTGCGCGCAGACTTCTTCCCTCCTTTACACGAAGTAAAAAAGAAGGAACTTAAAAATACCAACAAAGGGAAAAGCAGTATGAGCGTTATCCTTTTCATTACTTAATCTCTAACCTGTTCGTTATGTTTATTTAACAGCTTTAATCGCTTTTTGTGTATAACGAGAATTAACCCTCAAAATTATACAATTTTACGTACATATCCAAATTCTGATGGTTTTATTCTACTTTAATAGTACATATCCAAGGTTTACCCTTGTCAGCACCGATTCCCAATTATTTTAATATAAATTTAATAAGTACCTTTGCAGCCAATGAAAACGGTGGCATTTTATACTTTAGGCTGTAAACTGAATTATTCAGAAACTTCTACTATTGGAAGACTATTTGAACAAAATGGATACCAGAAAGTAGAATTTCATGAAAAAGCAGATGTCTATGTTATAAATACTTGTTCTGTTACCGACAACGCTGATAAAAAATGCCGCAAGATTGTAAAAGAGGCTTTAAAACATTCTCCCGAAGCGTTTGTTACCATTGTTGGTTGTTATGCTCAGTTAAAACCCGAAGAAATTGCTTCCATTCCAGGTGTAAATGCCGTTTTGGGTGCTTCCGAAAAATTCAAACTATTTGAACTGCTGGGAGATTTTAAAAAGAGAGAAACGCCCCAAGTATATAACCAGGAAATTTCTCAGGCTACCGATTACTATTGTTCCTATTCCATAAACGACAGAACCCGTACTTTCTTGAAAGTACAAGACGGTTGTGATTATTCCTGTTCCTTCTGTACTATACCTCTGGCTAGAGGCAGCAGCCGCAGCGACAGTATTGCAAATATCTTAAAAACAGCGGAAGAAATCGCTGCCACCGAAGTAAAAGAAATTGTACTCACGGGAGTAAACATTGGTGATTATGGTTTGATCCAAGGGGAAAGAAATGAGAATTTTATTTCTCTGGTAAAAGAATTAGATAAAATAAATGGAATAGATCGTTTCCGGATTTCTTCCATTGAACCAAATTTATTGACGGATGAAATTATTGAATTTGTAGCACAGTCAGACAAATTTGTTCCGCACTTTCATATTCCTTTACAATCGGGTTCTAATAAAATATTAAAACTCATGCGCCGCCGCTACCAGCGTGAACTCTACATAGAACGCGTAGCCAAAATTAAATCAGTGATGCCTGATTGCTGCATTGGTGTTGATGTTATTGTAGGTTTCCCTGGAGAAACAAAAGAAGATTTTTTAGATACCTATAATTTCTTAAACGAGTTGGACATTTCTTACTTACACGTTTTCACCTATTCTGAAAGAGACAATACACTGGCAAGTACAATGCCTGGAACTGTCTCCCAAAAAGAAAGAGCTGAGCGTTCAAAAATGTTACATATCCTTTCTGAGAAAAAGAGAAGGTATTTTTATGAAACACAATTAGGGAAACACGCCCATATCTTATGGGAAGCCGAAGTTGAAAACGGAAAGATGCATGGCTTTTCTCAAAACTATGTAAAAGTAACCACGGATTATGATCCACTTTTTGTGAATGAAATTAAGGAGATGAAACTCACACGTATTAATGAAGAAGGTACAGTTGGGGTGGCGGATGTTTTATTAATTACGAATTGAAAATTACAACCAGCTAGCGCAAGCCTCAGCTTGTGCTTTTTTTATTACAGCGTATGCTGTAATAAAAAAGGTTCAAGCAAAAAGCTTGAACCAGCAAGGGACAGTTGGGGTGGCAGATGTTTTATTAATTAGGGTCTGCTGATTTTCTCTATATTATTTGACGATCAATGTATTTGTTGATATTTTCGAGAAATAAGTGCAAAGAAATATGGCAAAAGCTTCTAAAAACCGTGCATCAAAGCAATCCTACGTTAGCCCAACGCAAATAATTTTACAAGGTTTTGAGTCTCCATTTTCTCGGTCATTGAATCCTGATAATCGTTGGGTTAAGTTGGCTCATAAGATGCCTTGGGACAGCTTGGTTTCTATCTATCAGAATCAGCTTAATAATAGTCAAACCGGAGCCGATGGTATCAATCCACGCGTTGCCATTGGTGCTATTATCATCAAACACATCTGTGATTTGAGTGATCGAGAAACGGTACTTCAGATACAAGAAAACATGTATATGCAGTACTTCATTGGTTACAGTAGTTTCAGTAATGAAGAACCTTTTGACCCATCTTTATTTGTTGATTTCAGAAAGAGATTGGGGAAAGATCAAATCAATCTTATCAATGAAAAAATCTTGGGGTTGAGAGAAGAAGGAAAGTTACAGGATGAAACTCTAGAGGAAGAAAATAAGGAGGGAAAAGAAGTAAAGCTCAGTCCACTTGCTAATGAAGGTAGCTGTATTGTAGATGCGACAGCCTGTCCGCAAGACATTAGTTATCCGACTGATTTGAATTTACTCAACGATGCTCGAGAGAAATCCGAACGTATTATTGATTTATTGTATCCTCTCACAGAACTGTCAGCCAAGCCACGCACGTATAGAAAAGAAGCAAGGAAAAAATATTTAAAGACAGCACAAAAAAAATCCAAAACAAAAAAGGAAATAAGAAAAGCATTAAAAAAACAGTTGGGTTATCTACGCCGCAACATCAGTACTATTGATAAGCTATTGAATACCTTCCCCAGCATTCCATTAAACAAACATGATTACAAATACTTGTTAGTGATACAGACTCTTTACTATCAACAGAAATATCTGCTCGATAACAACATTCATAGTATTGAACATCGAATTGTAAGTATCCATCAACCTCATGTCCGTCCGATAGTAAGGGGTAAAAGCAATGCCAATGTTGAGTTTGGAGCCAAGATAAATGTAAGTATAATGAATGGTTACACCTTCTTAGAAGACCTTTCTTGGGACGCTTTCAATGAAGGTACTCGTTTAATGAGTACGATAGAACAGTATAAACAACGATTTGGGTTTTATCCAAAACAAGTATTGGCAGACAAGATTTATTGTAACAGAGAAAATCGCAGACAGCTCAAAGAATTGCATATAGAATTACGGGCCAAGCCTCTGGGAAGACCAAAGGCGGTGGCTGAGAATCACGTAAGCCCTGGGGAAAGAAATCCAATAGAGGGCAAGTTTGGTCAAGCAAAAACTGCTTATGGTTTGAATAGAATCAAAGCACGATTAACACAAACGAGTGAATCTTGGATCGCTTCCATCATCTTAGTACTAAACCTAGTTAAATTAACTAGGGAAGTACTTTATTATCTAATCCAAAACATCAAGTCACTTTTCTTTTCGTTAAAATATGGGGAAAATGAAAAAATGTGCTTGACTTAATCAGCAGACCCTAATTAAGAATTAAGTTTTTTTTCTGTTTCCTATTCCTGTTTCCCTATAGCTAGTTCAAACGTGAACCCTCTCCTCCTCCTTTATAATAGATTATTCGACCTCTATGGTTCGTCCACTCACCTTTATGCTTGGTAAGCGCACCTTTTATGCAGGGAAACCAAGCTTCAGGGTCCGTCGTTCTACCTTTTAGATAGGACAACGCAGCTTAAAGCCAGGACTTCTCAGGTAAAAGGTAGGCTTTCCTACCTTTATGGTAAGTGACCCCACCTTTAGGGTGGGTAGGGGTACCCTTAGGGTGGGGTAAAACCCGCAGCCTGTCCTCTGGACGGGTGATGAAGCCCTCAGATAATATTTCTATTACACATAATTTAAAAATCCCTTATCTTTGTTTTATAAGCTAGCATCAGCTGGTTCAAGCTTTTTGCTTGGACCAGCAAGGGTGTTATTGATCTCGTTAATAATTTTTTATGAAATACATCCTGACTTCATTTTTGCTATTTACAATACATTGTACAAAAGCCCAAGAATTGGTGATTAATGAACCTTGCTCAAGTATTATTGATGAAGATCCTTCATTAAGTCATATCAGCTCCTTTTATGATTCCATAAATAATAAATTATGCCTTATATATATGGATATGAATACACTTTACATCAATACATATATTGATATGAAAAAAGTGGATGAATTTAAATGCTACCGTCCAGACGGCTTGCGTAGATTGGCAATTCCAATGCTTATTGACAAAGATCATTTTTGCATGTTATATTATAACGAAATAAAAGAAGCATTTTTTGTTTTATCAATTGATCTGTTAAATAAGACTATCAAAAATGATCGAACCGCCTATAAGTATAATAATTTTGATGAGATTCATTTATCCTCCTTTTACACCAATGGAAAATTTTACATAGTCTCTATTATTCCTGATTCTTTTAAAAGTACTCTTTATGAATATGATCCAATCGCAGAAAAATTTAGTTCAAGGTATATTCCTTTAAAGGAAATAGCAGAAAGAACATCCTGTACCTTCCTACCCAATTGGAAATTGGACCTGCTTTATATTGGTGATAATACATTTATACATGAAAATAACAATATCAATCCGTTGTTAACAAATCATAAAAAAAGATTAATAACAGTTCAACGACTAAAATTTTTCACTTACAACAATCATTTGATTATTACATTAGATATTGGAAATGATTCTACAAGGCTACTCAATATTGACTTAGATAATTTTATTTCAAGCTATGAAGGCATATCTTATCCAGGGAAAAAACATTATGTGAGATCAAATTTCAATGACTCTTTTGTTAATTGGAAGGGTAATTCCTATTTTATTGAAGGGAAATTGTTTCAAGTTATGGTATCTAATAGAGAAATTCTATATTCAGTCGTGGATATAGATACAAAAAAAAAGCTAGCACAATTTTCGAGTATATCAAAAGATACCAGTATTGGTCTTCCCAGAACTCCTTTGAATTATTTTCTTAGGCCTCTAAAATTATATAATGATAGCACAAAAATAAAAGAATACAAAATGAAAAAATATAGGTATCGTGAATTTAAATTAAATGATCCATTTATATACGTAAATAGAAATTATAATAATAAATTAGATGTCGTCATTGGGATAGATTATAATTATGTAACGTTTTTTGCACATGGTCAACCAAGCCATAATTCAGATAATATGGCATTCTTAAGATCAACGTTCAATGATAAAACTTATAAAAGTGAAAATGTAAAAATTGACGATGTTTATTTTAATAAAGTAATTGAAAAACAAAACATGAATGTATTTCAATCCTATTCTAAAATTGTTTTTACTTTCAATGGGAATTATTATTTAGCGTATTTTGAAAAATCATACGATGGTAATAAGCAACAAAAAGAAGCTGTTTTTAAAGTACTTAAATATGGAAGAAATTAATTTTGTATGTAAACATGCCCAGCTAGCGCAAGCCTCAGCTTGTGCTTTTTTTATTACAGCGTACGCTGTAATAAAAAAGGTCCAAGCAAAAAGCTTGAACCAGCGGGGTGGTCTTAATTGGAAAGTACCAGGAACATTTAGAGGCTCAGAGGGAACTTTTGAATTAGGTATTAACCCAAATACAAATGTAATTTATCACTTTAATTTTTTTAACAAATAATCTAAATATGAAATTCGCAATTGACTATAGTGGTAAAAAAGAAAACCGCTTATTGACATATGATGCAGATGAATATGGCTTTAATATCGAACCAAAAAATTTAGAAATCAATTTTGGTTTAGCTATTAATACTCTTAACCTTACTGTTATTGATAGTGATAGAAAAATCGTTGAAGTTTTAGGCTTATGTGGTTTAGGAATATCTATAAAATCTAATTACAATGTTCCACAATACAAAGAGGGGGTATTAAGGGTAATAGATGATTTAGAATCGGGATTTTCTTATTACATTTATAAAGAAGAGCAACCCATTTACTTAAATGTTCAAACTGGTTGGGTATGTATTGGAAACCCAGAAAATAAAGG
>JANYCO010000004.1 GCA_025360235.1 Cytophagales bacterium | reverse complement strand
AGTTTCCCTTTTTCAAAAGTCTCTTCCTGCATAAGCACATTATTATCCCAGTAGTTTTTCCATTTTCCATCTTCCTTACCCATTATATAGTTACCTTCTGCGGCAAGCTGTCCATTAGGATGATATTCTTTCCAAGGTCCGTTTTCCTGACCGTATTCGTAGGCTCCTTCCATTTGAAGTTTTCCATTTTCATGGTAAATTTTCCAATAGCCATCTTCCATTCCATATACAAAAGAGCCTTCCATTGAAAGTTTTCCCTTTTCAAAATAAGATTTCCATTCACCTTCTTTTTTACCTCTTACATAAGCACCTTCCGTTGAAAGATTACCATTATCATAGTATTCTACCCATATTCCTTGTTGCTTGCCGTCTTCATAAAAACCAGTAGCCGCCAAAGAATCGTTCTCATAATACTCATTCCATAAGCCCTCCTTCTCACCATTTACATAATAGCCTTCGCTAAGCACTGCTCCATTAGGATGAAACTCCATCCAGATACTATCTTCTTTCCCATCCTTGTAGTACCCAAGAAGAGAAAGCGTTCCGGACTCTTCAAAGTACTCTGCATATTCTCCATCCTCTTTTCCATTTTTATAATATGTTGTAGAAGCAAGACCTCCTGTATTATGAAATTCTTTTAGCAATCCTTCTTGCAGACCATTTTTAAAAGTCATTTCTGCTTTTACAATTTTGTCGATCCTGTGATACGCTATTGCTTTACCTTCCTGAACACTGTCTTTATAATTAATCTCTGCCATTATTTTTCCATCAGGATAATAAAATAGTCTGATTCCATTACCCCCTGATAGTGTCCCCTGATCGAGGGCGGTACCTTTATTATCATAAAAACAGGAAGCCGTTACCAGTTTATTATTATGCCATATCTCAACACTTTTTAATTGTCCGTTATCATAAAAATAACGCGTCTCGCCATTCAACTTTCCATCTTTATATGTACTTGTGGAAAGTTTTTTCCCATTTTCGTAATAACTTTCCCATACACCAACGGCTTCGCCATTTTTAAAATATTTTTTTTCAGAAACAGACCCGTCTTCAAAATTTTCTACCCAATCTCCGTCTTCTTTTCCTGAAATGAAACTACCGGTAGTATTAAGCTTCCCATTACTAAACCAACGTTTAAAAACCCCTTCTTCTAAATCATTTTTATAAGTTCCTTCGTAATACTGTATTCCTGATTCAAAATATTCTTTCCATAAACCGTCTCTTTTCCCATCAACAAAGATCCCATCGATTTTTATCAGCCCTGATGGATAATATTCTTTCCAACTGTTTATTTTTTTATCCTCTTTGTATGTCCCATCAATAGAGACTTGTCCATTATTATAGTATTCCTTCCATGACCCATTCGCCTTCCCATTCTGATATACTGCTATAACTTTTTTATCGCCGTTAGAATAAAATTCCAGCCAGTCGCCTTCTTCATCCCCGTCTTTGTATGTAGTTTGTAGAGCTGTTTTTCCATTAGGATAAATAAATCTAAAAAGACCTGATTCTTTTCCATTTTTAAAATTTGCTTCGGCTTCAATTACTCCTCCAAGATCATAATATTTCCATAGACCTTCTTTTTTCCCGTTAATTAAAAGACCTTCGGCTTTGACATGAGTACTGTCGTAGTATTCTTTAGTGATTTGTGCCTGAACTAAATCAGAAATTAGAAGGAGTAGAAATGCCAGATATAATTTAAAATTTTTCATACAGAATGCTTAATAAAAGCCTAAGATACTAAACCTTTAATAGCACTCAAACGATATAAAATAAGATTTACTGTTTTTTTAAGGATCCTTTCCCAAAAGGTGAAATAAGAAAACCGAGCATTCAAATCCTTAAATAGGCATTTTGCTACGTTAAAAGGTTACGTTTTGTTACAATAAAGTATACATTTCATCTAAATCATTGAATAATAGGTATAGAATTTGCTTCCATATGCTTTCAAAGTTGTTTTTCAATTACTTTCTGAAGGGCTTTAAGAAAGCAATGACATAGAAATTTTAAAATGGGAATACCCCTAATTATTTAAGAAATATAAAATAGTATTATTATGAACAAAAACTACTTACTAAACATTCTGGCAGCAATAACCATTTTTGCCATTTTTTCTGGAAATTTAAATGCACAAGTATCTGTAACTCCTGCTACAGGCGGAAGTGGTATATGTGTAGGCAGCAGCACCTATACTACTTTAGGCAATATTGTAATAACAGAAGGTGCTAACTCTGATTTTACAAACGACAATACAACACATACCTTTGTTTTGTCTGCACCTGCTAATTTTCAATTTAATCCTGGTACAGGGTCGGTATCTGTCCCTGGAGCCAATGATTTCTCTGGAACTCCTTCAGTTGCCGTTACAGCTACAGACATCACATTAACTTATAAAGTAAATGGTAATACCAAAATTGATGCATTTACTATTTCAGGCATACAAGTAAAAGCTATTACAGCTCCGGCTTTTGGAGATATTTTAAGAACAGGCGGTGGCGCTGTACAGAATGGAAATAATGTACCTGACGGAAAAAATCATGGAACTTTATTCAGCTTATCAGCTCCAACTGTTTCAATCACTGACGATGGAGGAGGTAGCGCTTGTACATCCATTTCGGATAATATTACGTTTTCAGGTTATGGAGCTACTTCTTATCAATTTTTTGTTGATGGAGTATTATCCGGCAGTTCTTCAACATTAACCTATCATTGGAATACAACAGCTGGCTCTCCTCATAGCGTATATGTTGTAGGAACCAGCAATGGTTGCTCATCACAATCTACACCTAGTAGCATAAATGTCAATCAAACCCCTACAATAAACTGGATTCCTTCTAATCAGTCATTTGCTTTAACCGACCCTAACAACTTCTTAAACTTTAATGGATCTTTCGGCCAAAGTCCTGGGGGAGGGAATTTTTCATTTTCCGGAGCTGGCGTAAGTCCTTCTGGTGTAAATTATATATTTTCTCCAGCAGGAGCTGGAGGAGGTACCTTTCCTATAACGGTAACCTATACTACTATTTCTGGCTGCTCCGTTACGGCCAATAAAAATTTTACAGTGAGCACTGCAAATGCTATATCAGGATTAAATCCTAGCTACTGCACTTATGATTTTGGAAATAATATAACTATAAATCCCGGAGCTAAAACGGTATCAAAATTTCAATATCTAAATTGGTCAAGTACATATGTGGATCTCCCTAATTATGTTTCAGGCAATAGTTATTTTGTAGTTCCGAGTTATTTAGCTTCTATCAATGGATTGTCTTATGGTGGTTCAACTTATGGTTATATGGAATTTAGAGTATCATATACCGATGGAACTTTTAGCACACCGGTATATGCTTATGTATATCCTCTTCCTACCGTAAGTGTAGTATCGGCAACCCAACTATGCAATAATGGGAGTCCTGTGGCATTATCTTTATCTCCTCTTGACAATGGATTGGCTCAAACTTATGTAACAGGACCAGGTGTTTCAGAAAGCCCTGCTGGTTCGGGCAATTGGATAGTAAACCCAAAAGTAGGTGGTACAGGCAACAGGACTATTACTTATTATTATCAAGATAACGCTGGCGGTGGTTGTGCAAATTCCAACTTTGAAATAGTAACGGTTAGCGCTCCACCAGTTGTAACAATACCTCCAGGTACATTTGCTCCGGAATATTGCCAAAACTCATCGACTTTTTCAATTGATGGAAGCCCTGCTGGCGGCTTCTTTTCAGGACCAGGAACTGTTCAAACCAATGCGTTATTAAATTTCTCATTTCCTTATTTTTATTATACTTATTCATATACTTTTAATCCTAACATCTCTACAGGGACAAAAAAAATATATTATACCTATACTGTCCCTGGCGGATGCAGCAATACAGACAGTGTTAATGTACTTATCAGTACTCCTGCTAGCTTATCGCTTAATATGTCATTAGGCGATACTGCTTTATGTCTGCCACTAGCAGGAAATGGCACATATAAATTCGATGCAAAAAGACAAGGATCTGCTACCGGTGTAAGTTGGTTTGCATATGACGGCTCCATTTATACTACCGGAGGAAATGCCGGAACATTTGGTGGAGCTGGCCCTTCACCTGGTTTTAACGAAGCTGCAACATTTACTAATAGTACTTACCAAAGCACTTTCGGGGTTGCATATATAGAGGCTGTTACCACCGGACAAGCGGCTACCTGTCCCCCAGGCTATGCTTACGGAAACGCCTTTCTAATACCACCTCCTGTAGTTACTATTACAAACTTAGCAAAGGATAAATATTGTAATTCGGAACCCAATATTAGTCTTACAGGTTTAGCTGGTTATAAATTCCCTGATTACAATTATTATCCTCCAATAAACAGCAGCATTGGTGCAGTATCTAATTTTAGTTCAGTACCTCCTGGTGATGCTGCTTTAGTAGGTTCAGTATTTCAACCAGCTTCTGCTACTCCAGGCCCTCACCAAATTCGCTATTCTTTTACTGATATTAATGGTTGTACTAATTTCCATGATACTATAATCACGATTAATGAAAATCCAATTGCTAATTTTATTGTAGACTCTGGCAGATGTGCCACAAAGTTTACCCACTTTAATGGAGCATCTCCTATCTCTTACTTACCACCAGCAGCCACCTCTTTCATATACACCTGGGATTTCGGTGATGGAACATCCTTAGCGGATACTTCTCACCTGCAAAAACCTCAATACAAATACCTGTTTCCAGGAGGCTATCCTGTTTCTTTGACAATATTAACCAGCCAGGGATGTTCACATAATAAAACATTAACAGGAGCAAATCTACTCACCATACAATCTATTCCTAAATCCGATTTCGATTATAGATTTCAATGCTTAGGAGATGTCACCCTTTTAGATACTTTATCCATAGTTCAAGCCGGAGCCTTTAAATCCAGAACCTGGATCTTTGCCGACAATAACGGCAATCCTTTTGATAGCCTTTATCAAACTATTCGTAATATAGCTAGCAGTTATACTTTTGCTGCACCTGCTAATTATAAAGTTACAGTGGTTGACAGTACTACATTAGGATGCACCGACAGAAAAAAGAAAAATTTATTTATTCTACCCTATATTACTCCAACTACCTCTACGCCTTATGCAATCAACTTTAAGGACTCTACCGGAAACTGGGGGCAAAACGGAATTAATTCAACCTGGGTACACGACATTCCGGACCCTACAAATAAACCACTTATGAACTATGGTGGTGCGGGAATTATAGATTCTGCCTGGGTTACAAATGCTGCTACTACCTTTTATAATTCAGGAGAAAAATCCAGCTTACATAGCCCTTGTTTCAACTTCAGTCAATTGAATAAACCGATGGTGTCTATTAGACTATGGACTGCTACGCAAGAGCAAATTGCTGGAGCTGTATTAAACTCTTCTACAGATAATGGAATTACATGGAACACGGATGGAAAACTTGGAGATGGAGTAGACTGGTACAATACCATTGGTATTGCAGGTAGCCCCGGAAATACCAGTACCAATGATGGATGGTCTGGTGTAGATACGTCATGGAGACAGGCGAAGCTTGGATTACCAGCTTATGCCAGTTACAATCCTGCAGCGAAAATAAGATTTAAAATTACCTTTGGGGCGCCATCAGATACTACGATTGCAAGATCAGAAGGAATTGCAATTGACAGCTTTTGGGTTGGAAATAAAAATAAAATGTTACTCCTGGAACATTTTACCAACACAAATAAAAACGCTAATCTTCCTGCTACAGATAATACTACTCCGGTTATATATGCAGCAGATACCGCTGTATCCGGGCTGCGCGATCAAAGAAAAAAGGATATCGCACCAGTCTTTTATCATACAAGTTTCCCTGCTTCTGATGTCTTTAATGAATTTTATCAGCAGGGGCCAAGTTCCAGAGTTCTTTATTATGGAGTAAGTAATGCTCCAAGAACTGTCCTTGATGGTACCTATTATAATGGAAATGTGTACAAAGGTGGTACGCCAGACGCTAGAATTGACCTTACGGATATAGACGCACGTACGTTGGAAACCGCAGTATTCAAACTTGAAATGACTACCCTTTTTAACCCTGGTGTGGCATCTGTAAATACTAAAATTACTTATACTGCAAACAATACATTTACCAATCCTGTCATCTTTCAGACAGTAATTACGGAAGATGATTCATCAGGAACGATCAAGTTTGGTTCAATAACCAGACAAATGTTACCGGATCCTGCAGGAATTTATTTAAATAATATCTGGACTAAAAATACCAATCTAACATTTTCTAATAGCTGGAATCATACACTGCCTAATACAGCTAAACTAGGAGTAGTAACCTTTCTTCAGGATGCAAATACCAGAGAAATATATCAGGCTGCTTATTTTAGAGGCTCTGGAAATTACGGTGCTCCTGTAGTGGCTGGCACTATAGCTCCAATGGAAGCGTTCAATGTTAGCATGTTCCCAAATCCGGCTACTGATGAAGTTTTCTTTATCTATGGAAAAGCGTTAAGAGCCGCTTCTTCGTGGGAAGTATACGATAATATTGGCAGGAAAATAGAAAGTGGAATTTGTTCTGTAGGCAAAGACGGCTTCTCTATCAACACGTCTAACTATACCGGAGGAGTCTATTACATAAAACTTCAGGGAGAAAATGGCGCTGTCGACCATAAGGAGCTGGTAGTTATCCACTAATTCCAATTTGGCGATTTGATAATTTGGTGATTTGATGATGATTGTAGCTCGATTAGAGACAACCATCAAATCACCAAATTATCAAATCATCAAATTATTTTTTATTTTTGTTTAATTACTGTTAACAATCCATAAACATGATAAATCTGAATTCCAGAGAGAAATTTGAACAAAGGCATCTAGGTAAATCTTCGGAAGAAATGAATACTATGCTAAAAACTATTGGCATAGATTCTCTTGATCAACTTATTGACCAAACCGTTCCTAATGCTATCCGTTTAAAAAAGCCACTTAACCTTCCTGAGGCTAAATCGGAATACCTTTTTCTTAAGGAATTCAAACAAATCATGTCAAAAAACAAAGTCTATCGTTCCTACATTGGGTTAGGCTATTACAATACCATTACCCCAACAGTAATACTCAGAAATATACTTGAAAATCCAGGCTGGTATACCGCCTATACACCTTACCAGGCAGAAATAGCACAAGGTCGTTTAGAAATGCTTATCAATTACCAAACGATGGTAACTGACCTAACCGGAATGGAAATTGCCAACGCCTCTCTTCTGGATGAAGCAACTGCTGCTGCCGAAGCAATGACTATGTTGCATAGCGCCCGTAAATCTTCCAGAAAAGAAGCGAACGTCTATCTTGTTTCTGAAACATGTTTTCCTCAAACAATCGATGTACTGAAAACACGTGCTACTCCACTTGGAATCGAATTAAAAATAAAAAAAATAGAAGCTTCAGATGTATCTGATGCTACCGTATTTGGTGTAATGATCCAAACACCAAATAAAAATGGTGAATTAGAAGATCTAAGTTTATTTATCAATGCTGCCCATTCAAAAGAAATTTCTGTTTGTGTTGCTTCCGACTTATTAAGCCTGACTTTAGTAACCCCTCCAGGAGAAATGGGCGCCGACGTGGTAATAGGATCGTCCCAAAGATTAGGTGTACCAATGGGTTTCGGGGGTCCTCATGCAGGCTTCTTTGCTACTAAAGAAGAATACAAGCGTTTACTGCCAGGCAGGGTAATAGGGGTTTCGATTGACGCACAGGGAAATCCAGCCTACAGGATGGCTTTGCAAACCCGCGAACAACATAT
>JANYCO010000647.1 GCA_025360235.1 Cytophagales bacterium | reverse complement strand
ATTAATAATTTCTTCAGGTGTAGACACTTTCTTTTTATCAACGGAAATAATGATAAACCCTTCCTTAATTCCGGCGTCTTTAAATTTTCCGTTCTCAACTTTTGTCACTTTTACACCATTTTCTAGTTTTAATTTCTTCAACTCATCTTTAGAAGCTGTTGCCAAATCGGCACCAAGGGTGCTTTTTACAGCTCCAGGTTCAAGCTTTACTAATTTAGTATCACCCATTTTATTTTTGAGGATAATGTCTACGACTTTTACAGCACCTTTTCTTTCAAAAGTCACTTTTACTTTATCTCCAGGACGAAAGCGGGCTACTTGTTCCTGCAACTCGGAGGAAGAGTTTACTTCTTTATCGTTTATTTTTTTAATCACATCGCCACTTTGCAAACCAGCCTCTTCTGCAGCGCTACCCGTGTTTACGGCTCCAATATATACACCTTTTATACTGGAGATTCCTTTTTCTTTAGCCAGTTCAGCCGTTACATCCTGGATCTGAACTCCAAGCAAAGCACGCTGCACTTGCCCGTATTTTAAAAGATCGTCCATTACTTTTTTTACCAATGTTACAGGAACAGCAAAAGAGTAACCGGCGAATGTTCCGGAAGGAGTAGCAATTGCAGTATTGATTCCTATCAGGTTACCTTTCAAGTCTACCAGTGCTCCTCCACTGTTTCCAGGGTTCACTGCAGCATCTGTTTGGATAAAGGATTCTATGGCAAGATTCTCTTTGTCACGTAGAATATTAATATTTCTTGCTTTGGCACTCACAATTCCCGCCGTAACAGTAGAAGTAAGGTTGAAAGGATTTCCGACAGCCAATACCCATTCTCCTACTTTTGTATTGTCTGAGTTCCCATATTTTACAAAAGGTAATTTTGTTTCTTCAATTTTTAGGAGAGCAAGGTCAGTTGTAGGGTCAACTCCTATAAGAGTGGCTTCATAACTCCTTTTATCGTTTAATGTTACCATTATTTTAGCAGCCTTATCTACCACATGATTATTTGTTACGATATAACCATCTTCTGTTAAGATCACGCCAGAGCCTGAGGCTTCTTGTCTTCCATTAGGGGACAAACCATGTGGGGCTCCACCTCCATCACCAAAGAAATCGCGGAACATTTCATCTACATCATCTTGATTGCTATTGCCGGAACTTGTGGCTTCATACATTGTTTTGATATGGACTACCGCTGGTGTTACATTGTTAGCAGCAGAGATGAAATTCAAACCTTCCGGTACTATTACAGCCGATGTATCAGTAGAAGTAGTAAAGTTAGACAATTGATAATTTGCCTGATTTTCAGAGATGCTTTGATATTGTTTTTCGTGAAAGAACATCTTATAACCCATCAACGCAAACGTCCCTCCCAAAAGAGAGGATAAGAAGGCAACTAAAACTAATTTTCTTGTATTCATAATGGTATGTATTTTTATAATTGACAAAAAAACAACGTTATTGGTTCAACAAAATTATAAAAAGGGCAGGAATTTCCCTGCCCTTCTCTTTATTTAATCTGAATAGTAGATTTTACCACTTTTCCTTCTTGTTTTGGAACAGTTATGTTCAGGACTCCATCTTTGTATTCTGCTTCAATAGCTTCAGCGTTTACATTTTCAGGTAGTTTGAATGAACGTTTGAATACCCCGAAGTAAGATTCAACAGCATGGTATTTCTTTCCGTTTTCTTCTTTTTGAAATTTCTTTTCTCCGCTTATGGAAAGAATACCTTCGTTGAGCTCAATTTTTACCTCTTCTTTATTTACCCCTGGTAAAGCAATGGCCAGATAATATCCCTTTTCGTCTTCGGCAATATCAGTAGTTGGCGAAAATTTGCCATTTCTGTTCTCAAGAAATGAATCTCTGAAAAAGCTGTCTAATAAATCAGAATAGGTTCTTGGAATAAATGTCCCGCTTTGAAGATTGTTTTTGGTTATAGTGTTCATATTTCCTCCTTTTTTTAAGTTTAACATTGTAACCGGGAATCAGAGAATTTTATACCAAATGGAAACAACTACTGTTTAAATGACACAAAGTCACTATTTTTAATTTTAGAGTAAAATAAATACGCCATATTGGCGTATTTATAACTTTATTAAATAATTATGTCTCTTTTATTGCAAATTTTAAAAGGTTAGTCTAATATTGCACTCCAAATTCCGGGAATTCCTCCTTAGCTCAGCCGGTTAGAGCACATGACTGTTAATCATGGGGTCCTTGGTTCGAGCCCAAGAGGGGGAGCAAAATTAGCATCGAGTGTGAGTATTGAGTAGAGAAGCTCAATTCATACTCGATGTTTTTTTATGGCCAAGCTGATTACCTATATACTCGCGCTGGTGCTCATCACTTCAAAACTAAGAAAGAAAAGAGAGTGTTAGTAGACAGGCACAATGTAAGATGTCATTATCATTTTACACTATAACTTCAGTTTTATTAAAAAC
>JANYCO010000598.1 GCA_025360235.1 Cytophagales bacterium | reverse complement strand
TCAGACTGCATTTGAGAGTCTTCCAGTAATTTCTTGGTATGGTGGTTGGATTTCATATTGGAAATTACAGATCCGATGCTTTCTGCAATTCTTTCAATAAAATCAACATGATATTGTTCCAACAAATTAAAAGAAGCTATTTCTAAAATGCCATAGATATGGTTGTTTATTTTTAGAGGAGTAAGAATAAGTACATTCGGATCTCCTCCACCCAAACCAGAAGTAATGTTGATATAACCTTTAGGTACTTCAGTCAGATAGATTGTTTCTCTTTCTATATAACACTGTCCAATGAGACCTTCCCCAAGATCAATTTTTTTCTCAAGAAATTTTTTCCGGTTGTAAGCATAACAGGATTTGAGCTCAAGAAAAGGAATATTAGTGGCGGGATCGTTTTCGACTATAAACAAACCTCCTTGATTAGCGTCAAGGTATTTTACCAGATAGGTTATAATACTGTCGTATAAACCAGCTTCGTCGCTTTCATTTTTACGGAGCAGTTCTCCCATATTGGCAATACCCATGGTTGCCCAGTTTCTTTTTGTTTCGTTCTCAGTGTTAAGTGTGAGATTAGCCCTCATTTTAAGTAAAGCATTTCCCAAAATATCTTTTTCACTAAGGGGGGTGAAAGGAATGGAAAGATTGCCTTTTCCAATTTCATCTGAGAAAGTAATTTTTTGTTTTAATCCATCGATCATCACATTCAAAGCATTTCCCATTTTCCCGATCTCGTCTTCGCGAATGCTATGGTCAACGGTTGTTACTTCGCCTTTTGCCAGATCATCAATCGCATCTTTAATTTTCAGAAGAGGAGTGGTTACCTGATTTCTGATAAATTGTATTGCAAAAAAACTAATTATTGTTACCACAAATGGGATTACTGAAATTACCACGAGCAGTAGAGTACCCAAATTCTGTGTTCTGTCCTTATCAGATAATATATAAAAGGAGAGCGCGCCTCCAATTAAAGTTGACACTATAATAGACAAGTAGGTTAGCGAAATTTTTTTCGAAAGATTCATTAAGTTACTATTAAGTTGAAAGGATTGCTATCGTCCTATTATAGGAAAGTTAATAAAAAAATGTTTAGAATCCAAGAGATAATAATTGTGAAGGGGGGTTATTTATTGAGTAAACCGGTATGTTAAAAAAATGAAAAGAGAATATTAAATTTATTCTCTGTAAATAAAAAAACAGAGTATTGTGTTTACTTGGAATAGTTTTATAGATAGAATGACTGGAAAAGGCATTATTTTGTTATTATATGAAGCACAAACAAATTCTTGATAAACTCTCTGCGAAATCAATGGTTGAATCCATGGAGGATGACCTGGCGAGGCTTACTTTTAATGCTATGTGTGAGTATAAGGATGGTTTAACAGAGAAGCTTATTTCCTTTGTTCTTCCGAGGCTATTGGTTCGATGGGATTGCGTATTGAAGGCGGGAGACAATGAGCTTGCTATATCCTATAAGGCAAAAGCATATATTGCATTGGCAGTTTTGTTGAGCAAGCATGGTTTTTCAGATGTTGAGATCACAAAAAAAGCGATTAGCGGGATCGATTATCTAAACAAAGAAGTAATACTAAGCGATACTTTTGAAAAACAATCCAGCGATATCAAAAATTTCATATCAGCAACTCCTAAGCCCCTGAAAAGAAAACCCAGCGTAAAGGTAGGGATTACTTTTTACAGAGCTAAAGAGGCGATTTCAATTCAAATAGGGAAAGATTTTTATGCTGCATATATTCATAAAATATCTGACAATAACGGAGCAGCAATAATTGAAGTATACGATGCCGTCTTTGATAAAATACCTGCCAAAGAACAATTGAAAAACCTGAAAGGAAGAGGACAAAAATACGACGATGGTTCGGAAAGGATTTCTTTTTTTAGAATTGCTGGAATGAAATTTCTTCCCGATCCGGCAAATCAGATTCACATCATTGGATCTTCCATTGCGGAGCCACCATTAAACAGTCATCTTGAAGAAGCTATAGGCTTATATGCCATGAGTGATTTGTTTCGGTTGCAAGAAATAATTAACAGAATGTTTAGGGACTAAAATTTAAATTCGGGAACCAAAAGTAAACCACCACAAATGAAGAGAAAGAGGGACCATGATAATGGTAAAAACGATAAGAAGGGTGGTATAGTTTTTAAAATAAGCCAGGCAAAGTACGATTAGGTGTATTACCCATGTGGTAGCGGCTATAAGAGCAGCCACAGCGAGAATCCCTGCAGCATTCGATTCCAGATGATTTAATTTTGGACCAGTATATAGCGCTACTGCATTTATAAGGAGTAGAAGAAGATTGAAAAATTGAAGAACCTTAATTTTCATTTCGGATTTTCAGATCGTTATAACTAATATCCATATGAGAGGCATCGTAGATACACTTCCCTTTACTGATCAATAACACTTGTGGAGACTCATGAAGGACCCTGTATTTTTCAGCAATCTTGTTTGATAAATTCCGGTAGGTTATCAAATCTAAAAAATAGGGTTTTAAAACACTGCTTTCAGAATCCTCCCAGTTTCGCTCCATTCTGTTTAAGACCATCGCACTTGTAGAACAGCGGGTGCTGTGTTTGAAGATCATAACAGTATGATTTTTAGAAATTTCATCCAGTGCGTCTAATTTTTCTTCAGAATCAAGAATAGTCCAGTCCATGATTAATTTTAAGTTGTATTAAATGCTCAACAAAATCAAAGGTAAGATAATTCCTTCCATAGAAAAATTTTATACCAGTCTATTCCAGTACCTCGCAAAGGTATCCTCGTTCTGATAGGGCGTCTTTAATTTTAGTTTCGGTAAAGTCATTGCCTTCAATTCTTAAAATTCTGTCACAATCCTCAAGGTCAAAATTTACTTTTGATTGGGGAAACAAGGCATGAAGTATTTCAACAAGGGCATTGGCCTCTTGTTCATTATTGAGATTCGTTTTAAATATTTCTATAGCAATGACTTTCACGTATGCAAAGGTAAGCAATTATGCTTTTTCGGAATTGAGCTTGTGGTAGTAAATATAAGAAACGCTAAGGACTCCCAAGACTACAACCGGCATTATTGCCTGACCAGAAAAACCATCCGTGGCCCAATGACTTGCAAAGGCGGAGATCATCGTTACTCCAAGTCCAAAATAAGCCCATTCTTTGATACGAGCTGGAACCATTGGTATTATTATCGATAGCGATCCAAGAACTTTCCACACGGCAAGATAAATGCCGAAATAGCTGGGATACCCTAAATGACTTATTCCTTGTTTAGCCATTTCTGAGTTGCCTGTCAGGGCTGGCATTACTCCTTCGAACAAGAAGATTAACCCTGTTGTGATCCAAAAAATTATTTTTGTTGTTTTCATAAATTTAGATTTTAGTTTATTAATTATTTTTCATTTTGATAATGGAGCAACCAGTGGTTGCCATATTTGTCTGTTAAGTTGCCAAACAATGTGCCCCAAAAACTTGTTTCTAAAGGATGTGTTTGTTTGCCGTCTTCAGAAAGTTTTTGATAGAATTCTTTTATCTCCTGTTCACTACTGCAATTGAGCATTAACGAAACGGCATTACCTTTTATAAGGCCTTTTTCTTCTACCATATCTGAGGCCATGAGTTCAAAACGGTCTTTTGAAAGTGATGAATGCAAAATGCATTTTTTCATTTTCTCAGGCATTTTCTCAGAGATGGGAGATTCGCCAATCGTCTGAAAATTCAGTTCTCCACCTAAACAATTTTTGTAAAAGGTCATTGCTTCACGGCAATTACCATTAAAAGTTAAGTAAGTAGTAATGGTGATCATTTGGATTTATTAGGCCGCCTTCAATTTTTCAATATCAAATTTTTTCATTTTCAGAAAGGCTTGCATTACTCTTCCTGCTTTTTCAGGATCGCTCATTAATTTTCCAAGTATGCTAGGAACGATCTGCCAGGAAACGCCATACTTATCTTTCAGCCATCCACATTGACTTTCATTGCCTCCTTTGGTAAGTGCGTCCCAGTAATAATCAATTTCTTCTTGTGTATCGCAATCAACTACAAAAGAAACAGCTTCAGTAAATTTAAACATTGGCCCACCGTTGAGGCCCATGAATTTTTTTCCGTTAAGCTCAAAGTTTACGACAATAGGTGTATCTGCAGTTATTTTTGAATTTTTAAAAATGGAGCAGTAAAATTTTGCGGCTTCCTGTGCCTGGTTATCAAACCAGAGGCATGGATGAATTTGATTGTTCATAGTTTTGAAATATTAGTTTTGTTCGACATGTTTTTTGAAATTGTTTAAAATGGCTTGCCAGCCTTGTTGTTGAAATTCGGGAGGATTTTCATTTTCAGGGTCAAATATTTCTACCACTTTTATGCCGTTAGCAGTTTTTGAAAATTGAACAGAGACTTCTCGTCCGTCTTCAAGGACATATTCCAATAATTCATTTTCTTTAATAGTTGTATAGATCCAGGAAAAGTCAAAACTAAAGCTTCCGTCTTTTGCGGCCATAGTGGTGGTGCTTTTTCCTCCAACTTTTAAATCGTTTTCTGCAAACGGGGCATGCCAGTCGTCAGAAGCAGCACACCATTTTGTAATATGTTCAGGAGAATTCCACATATGCCATGCTTTTTCAATGGTGCTGTTCACGGTAGCTTCTACTGTGATTTTTGTTTTGTTTGTTGTTTCCATAGTTATGTTATCGTTAAGGTTTAGTCGGTTTAACAATACAAAGTAGCAACTATTTTTTGTAATTACAGATGTACATAAACGACATTCTTAGGGGTTGATTACGACAAATCGGTTTATTACCTTTGGAAAATGAAAAACGTAGCCATTTTAGTTCCGGAGACAGCCGTAATAGAAGCTATAGCCGATCCGCATTATATGTTTAGGGCGGTTAATCAGTTCTTGCTGGCATCTGGTAGACCTCAATTATTCAACATACAAGTAGTAGGGCTTAAAAAGGAAATAAAGTTGAATGGAAATTTATTTTCAGTTCATACAGATTTGTTACTGGAAGATGTAAAAAAGGCTGACCTTATTTTTATACCTGCCATCAGTGGTGATATTGCTACCGCCCTAAAACTTAACAAAAAAATAATTCCATGGTTGGTTGAACAACATAAAAAAGGAGCTGAACTAGCGTCTCTTTGTATAGGAGCGTTTCTGCTTGCTTCAACAGGTCTTTTGGACGGCAAAAAATGCTCTACGCATTGGAACGCCGCCAATGAATTCAGAACGATGTTTCCAAATGTTGAACTGGTAGACGGGAGTATCATTACGGAAGAACAAGGTATTTATTCCAGTGGTGGTGCGAATTCCTATTGGAGTCTGCTTTTATATTTGGTTGAAAAATATACCGATCGTGATACTGCAATACTGGCTTCAAAATATTTTGCAGTAGACATTGACCGCGACAGTCAGGCGGCGTTTAT
>JANYCO010000578.1 GCA_025360235.1 Cytophagales bacterium | reverse complement strand
ACTTTCATAATTGGTAAAAAAAACAAAGCCCTTTGAGTTTATCTCTTTTAGTAAAACTATTCTTGAAGAAGGTTTACCGGATGCAGAAACTGTTGCCAGATTCATTGCAGTAGGCTCGTAAATCTTATGAAGGATAGCTTCTTCCAACCATTTAGAGGTTTGTTCTATAGGATCTTTCGATACACTATCTTCCGACAATGTCTGGAGATTATAATCATTTCTAATATTTGCAAGCACCCCCATATAAATTATTTTCTAATTCCTTCCTAAAATTACTCATAGAAATTAATATATAAGCCTTAAAATCGTGTTTTTTTTGAATTAGTTAGCGTCAAAATTTAACAACTGAAACTAAAGTGGTATATTTATGATATTATTAATGATGCGAAATCATATTAAACCTTAATAACTAAATTTTTATATTACTATTTTGAATGCAATTATTATGACCGACAAAAAAGACGTCATGGAAAATGAGTTGAATGAATCGATAAATCTTATTGATTCTGTTGAAGAACATCATGAAGAATTTGGTTCTTTCACTAAAGAGGAACTGGTAAAATTTCTTGAGAATTTTAATTTGAAAGAAAATCTTACTAAGGCTCAAATATTCCTTTCTCAAATTAAAGCCAGTTTTGACAATCAGGTATTTTTGGAAAGAGAAGAAGCGCTACAGCGCTTTATTACAGAGGGTGGAGCAGAAGCAGATTTCGAATTTAAGAAAGATGCATTAACACAACGTTTCGAAAAAGTATTCAGTAAAATCAAAATTGATATTACTGAGCACTATAATAATCTTGAAAAAGGGAAACAGCGTAACCTTGAAATAAAAAATTCTTTATTGGAAAGATTACGCAAACTTATTGCGGCAGAAGAATCATCTTTGAGTTTAGAAGAGTTTAAAAATATTCAGGACGAATGGAAAAAAACAGGCCATGTACCTGTACAACAATCGCAGGAATTATGGAATAATTATAAAGCACTCGTTGATATTTTCTATAATAACAGAACGATCTTTTTCGAGCTGAAGGAGCTTGACAGAAAGAAAAATCTTGAATCAAAAAAGGAGATTTGTGAGAAAGTTGAAAAATTGGTAGAGCTAGAATCTGTTAATCAGGCTTTAAAGGAGCTAAAAACCTTGCACGAAGATTTTAGAGTAATAGGGCCAGTACCTAAAGAAGAGCAGGATGCGCTGTGGAATAGACTAAAAGCCGCTTCTGATAAAATTTATGAAAAAAGGAAAGAATATCTTTCTTCGATAAAGGAAGTTCAGGAACAAAATCTTGTTGCCAAATTAGCTATTATTGAAAAGGCTCACACTTTTTCTAGTTTTGAATCAGGAAGAATTGATGATTGGAGAGTGAAAACAGCCGAGATGCAAAAGGTGCAGGAAGAATGGAATAAATCCGGTGGAATTTCTCAGGAAAAGGCCAAAGAACTTTCCAATAAATTCTGGGAGATTTGTAAGGTTTATTACAGAAGGAAAAATGACTTCTTTAAAGAACTAGATAAAAAGAGAGAAGAAAACCTACAAAGAAAGGTTGAATTGTGCGAGAAAGCCGAGGCTTTAAAAGATACTGTTGACTTTGAAAAAGTTGCCAGAGAATTAAAAGACCTTCAGGCGAGGTGGGAAAAAATTGGACAGGTTCCCTACAAGCAAAAAGATAAAATATTCAATCGTTTTAAAGAAGCCTGTGATCACTTCTTTAACAGAAAACGTGAGCAGGTAGCGGAAGCAGAAAAAGTTTTCTTTGTAAATCTAGAAGCAAAGAATACCTTAATAAAAGAAATAGAAGATTTTGTAGCTGGGACGGAAGCCAAAACAGTTGAGAAGCTAAAAGCTTTTCAAGCCACTTGGGATGCTATTGGTTTTGTACCAAGAGATAATAAGAAAGAAATTACGGATAAGTTTAATGCTGTCATAAGTAAATTTATTGATGCATCTGTAGAGATAGGACAGGACGCTAAAAAAAATATTCGACTTTCATTGGAAGTAGCCTCACTAAAAGCCACCTCTGATGGAGCCGATGTTTTGAAGAAAAAGGAACAAACGCTTCAGAAGAAAGTGTCTGGGATTAAATCGGAAATACAACAATATAAGACCAATATCGAGTTTTTTGGCAGATCTAAAGGTGCCGAGCAAATGAAAAAGGAAATTCAGTCCAACATAGATAAGCTTGAAATAGAGCTAAAAGAGCTTTCTCAGGAATTAAAAATACTAAAGAGTTGATAAAATAAATTTAAAAATTTGCATTAGTTTTATTTCTCCCTATATTTGCACTCGCTTTTAAAAAGCCTCCTTAGCTCAGCTGGTAGAGCAACTGACTTGTAATCAGTAGGTCGTTGGTTCGATTCCGACAGGAGGCTCATGATAATGAAAGAGTTATAACAAGTTGTTATAACTCTTTTTATTTCAGGTAAAACATAGGTAAAACAAGTTTGGATGATACATAGGAGGCAAAGACAAAGTAAGATAAATGATTTAGTACTAAGCTAAATATCATTTATCGGTATACTCACTCCTAATATTGACTTTTTTAGATATCAGAAGTTAAAAAGGCATTTAAAGTTTTTAGGTACTCCTCACAATAATTTCAACCCTATTTCATCCTCATATTAATATTCATTCTATTGTAAATCAAATATTTATATATTTTCTGTCCGGTACTGTCCAGCTTCCGGACAGTACCGGACATCAGCCCCGCTGGTAAAATCTCTAATTCATATTTTCGGCACAGCATAAGGTGAAATAAGCAATGCTTTTTCCTCAAGATTCTCAATCATATTTTTAACCGAAACAGAGACCCGTTGTTTACTAGGTTTAAACTCAAAGCGTAGCCGTAGAAGTTTCTCTCTCTTTTCTTTGGAGAGCGTATCAATGTAGGTAGACTGTCGCATAGCCCAGTTATAAAGCGAACGGTTATAACCAACATGAACCTTGCTATGACCATGCAAATTATAAAACTCTTTTAATTCTAAATAAATAACGATTCATCCATACCTGGTCTTTTGAGACTTTTATTTCTGTTTTAAAAGGAATACCTAACGCTTTTAGTTTTTCTAACTGATCTCCGGTTAAATTTCCTGTCCTTTCTTTTTTCCTCTGTGCCACTAACCAGTTGTATAGAATTTTTTCCAGGTTATTTCTTTTGATAGAGGAGGGGATAGAATCGTTTTCTTTTATATAAGTTGATAATTGTTTAAACCTTTCCTCCCATTGGTCAGTCTTATCCTTAGACCAACGAAGACCTATTTTTTTTAACAACACAATCTTATCTTCCGGTAAAGTTCCCTTCTGATGTTTTAATTTCTGATT
>JANYCO010000561.1 GCA_025360235.1 Cytophagales bacterium | reverse complement strand
CCTTTCATCTTCAAAAGTTGAGTTAATGTGGTATTGTCTAAAATATCGCAGGTTGAATCACGGACTTGTTTCATCAGTTTTCTGATCTCACAGGTGGCCTCGTCGATACACTCTTCACATTTTTGATAACCCAATCGGCTCACACATGGAATGGGAGCCAAAGGTCCGTCAATGATTCGTATTATGTTTCCAATCATTATCTCATCTGGATTTTTGCTAAGATAATAACCGCCTTCCTTTCCACGCTTACTATGGAGAATGAAATGCTTTTTCATTTCCAGTAAGATCTGTTCCAGAAATTTCTTTGGAATCCGCTCTTGTTCTGAAATTTCAGAAATCAATACCAGTTCGTTTTCTTTCTTCTTAGCAAGAAAAACAAGGGCCTTTAAGGCGTATTTGGCTTTTTTGGACAACATATCTATGGCGAAAATACTAAAATGATTTGATAATTTGTTGATTTGATGATTTGATAATTAAAGAAAATCAAGATTTGTCCAATTTGATTGAATTTGAATTTGATAAATGGTAAAATAAACGTACTTTTGTCCTGCAAATAAGTAACATTAATATTATTTGCAATGTCCCTAGACTCCACAAAATTTTTGTATGAAGCACTCACCTACGATGATGTATTGCTTCTTCCTGCATTTTCACAAGTACTTCCCCGCGAAACAGACACAAGCACAAATTTATCAAGGAATATTCGTTTAAATATTCCTCTGGTTTCTGCTGCTATGGATACTGTAACAGAGTACAAAATGGCCATTACCATGGCACACGAAGGAGGACTTGGATTCATTCATAAAAATATGACTATCGCTGAACAGGCCATACAAGTGAAAAGAGTAAAACGTTCTGAAAGCGGTATGATCCTGGAACCTGTAACGCTAAATGAAGATGCTACGCTTAATGATGCCCTCCTTATGATGGCAGAATTTAAAATCGGAGGTATCCCTGTGATAGACAAATCCGGAATTTTAGTTGGCATTATTACAAATAGAGACCTTAGGTTTCAAAAAGACGCAACTAAAAAAGTGACGGAGATCATGACCAAAGAAAATCTCATCACTGCCTTTGAAGGTATAGACTTGAGTAAAGCCGAGGATATTCTTCAGGAATATAAAATAGAAAAACTTCCTATCGTAGATAAAAACAGAAAATTAAAAGGGCTGATCACTTATAGAGATATAATAAAGAAAAAAGACAGGCCTATGGCTTGTAAAGATGAGTTTGGAAGATTACGTGTAGGAGCGGCAGTAGGTGTAACTCCCGATCTTTTTGACAGGGTGGAAGCCTTAATCAATGCAGGAGTAGATATTATCAGCATTGACACAGCACATGGTCATAGTAAAGGGGTAATCGAAGCCGTAAAAAGTCTTAAACAAAAATTTAAAAATATAGATCTTATAGCTGGTAACGTAGCTACCGGTGAAGGGGCTCTGGCACTTGCAGAAGCAGGAGCCGATGCCGTAAAAGTGGGAATAGGCCCTGGTAGTATTTGTACTACAAGAATTATAGCTGGAGTTGGTGTACCACAATTATCTGCCGTATACGAATCGTCAAAAGCATTAAAAAAACTAGGTATCCCTGTTATTGCAGATGGTGGAGTTCGTTTTTCCGGTGATATTGCAAAAGCCATTGCTGGGGGAGCAAATACCATAATGATTGGTTCGCTACTTGCCGGAACGGAAGAAGCTCCCGGAGAAATGAATATCTTTGAAGGAAGGAAATTTAAATCCTACAGAGGAATGGGTTCATTGGAAGCAATGGAAGATGGCTCCAAAGACCGTTACTTTCAGGACGCAGAAGATGATATTAAAAAATTGGTACCGGAAGGAATTGTAGGCCGTGTACCATATAAAGGCTTGGCCAACGAAGTAATTTACCAATTGATTGGCGGATTAAAAGCAGGCATGGGCTATTGCGGTTCTGCCGATATTGAAACTATGAAAAATGCCCGATTTGTAAAGATCACTTCTGCCGGAGTAAAAGAATCGCATCCGCACGATGTACAGATTACAAGCGAAGCTCCAAATTACAGTCGATAAACAACCATTTAATTAAACAGCGTATTT
>JANYCO010000523.1 GCA_025360235.1 Cytophagales bacterium | reverse complement strand
CACTGATAATGTAGGGGTCACCAGTTCAAATCTGGTCGGGTCTACTAAATCATATTTTGAATTATGAATTTTAAGTTTTGAATTTTGATTTATTATTCATCATAACAAATCCCATTATATAATTTAAACGGTTACGAAATTAAGGGAATTTGAGAGAAAAAGAAAAAATAGTTGTCTTTCAGTGTATTTATTTGAAATTCAAATAATTATATAATATTATAAAACCTCATCCATCATGCTCCTTCAAATTAATTTTTGATATCCTTTCATTGTCTGGAAATATCACATTTCTAGACTCAAGCCTGAATCAAAAATATAGTCGGCTTCTTATGAATATCAGGTAAAAATCTTGGCCACTCTTTTACTTTTTTTGTTTTTATATACTGACTCTCTGAAGTAAGCCCTGAAGCAATACAAAAGTTTGTATCTGCATTCAAAACAGGTAAAATTTCCTCCAACATTTTCATATTCCGGTAAGGTGTTTCCATAAAAATCTGTGTTTGGTTCCGGGCCTTTGATTCTTTTTCCAAAGATTTGATCATTTTAATTTTTTCAGCCTTATCAATGGGTAAATACCCATGAAAACAAAAAGATTGTCCATTAAACCCAGAACCCATAAGGGCTAACAATATAGAGGAAGGTCCTACTAGGGGAACCACTTCCATATTAATTTTATGCGCATAAGCGACTGCCATTGCACCTGGGTCTGCAACGCCAGGACAACCTGCTTCAGACAATATTCCAACATCCACTCCTTTGGGAAGATTCTCGAAATCTTTCTGAAAAGTATCCCTTGAAGTATCCTTATTTAACTCATAAAACTTAAGATGCTCTATTGGTTTACCTATTTTCAGCGAACTGATAAACCGTCTTGCAGTACGCAATTCCTCCACAAAAAAGTGCTCTGTATTGGCGATAACTTCTCTGATTTGAGGAGAAAGCACTTTATTAGCCGTATTCTCCGACAAAACGGTAGGAATGAGGTATAGTTTACCATATGTAATCATAGCCCAAAGATAGCATAAGAAAGGTTTTATTTTAGGATAAAAATGCTTAAACTTGCACCCTGTTAATGATATTTGACACTTTTTAAAGAATATGAAACAACTAAATAATTTAATCATTGCCTCCGCGATTTTATTTTTCGGATGCAAATCTTCTCAACAGAATACTGCTACTACAAGCACTTCTAAAACACCGGAAGCTACTCAGCCGATATTAGCCAAGTTTGGTAATAACAATATCTACACTTCCGAATTTGAATATGTGTATAAGAAAAACAATGCTAATACGCAGGACGCTTATACGCGCAAAAGCCTTAAAGAATACCTCGACCTCTATACCAACTTTCGCCTGAAAGTTAAAGAAGCGGAGGAACTTGGCTTAGACACTTCTTCTTCTTTCAAAAAAGAATTGGAAGGCTACCGCAAACAACTTGCACAACCTTATCTTACTGAGAAAGGTGTAACAGAGCAGCTCTGCAGAGAGGCCTATGAGAGAATGAAAGAAGAAGTAAATGCTTCTCATATTCTTATTGAAATCGGCCCGGATGCTGACCCAAAAGATACTTTGGTTGCCTATAATAAAATAATGGATATCCGTCAGAAAGCTTTATCCGGTCAAGACTTTGGCAAACTGGCAGCTGAAAAATCTCAGGACCCTTCCGCTAAAACAAATAAAGGAAACCTTGGCTATTTCACAGCACTTCAAATGGTTTATCCTTTTGAAGAGGCTGCTTACAAAACTAAAGTAGGAGAAATTTCAAATCCTGTAAGAACAAGATTTGGGTATCATATTTTAAAAGTTCACGACAAACGTCCTTCTCAAGGCCAGGTAAGAGTAGCCCACATTATGGTGCGCGCTACTTCCGGACTTCCTGCTGCAGACTCTATTGCTGCCAAACAAAAGATTGACGAAATCTATAAAAAATTAAAAGACGGAGAAAAATGGGATGTATTGGTAAGCCAATTTTCAGATGATGTTAATTCGAAAAATAAAGGTGGGGAACTCCCATGGTTCTCAACCGGCAGAATGATCCCTTCTTTTGAAGACGCTTCTTTCAAACTTGTTAATCCAGGTGATGTATCTGCTCCTACCCTAACTCCATACGGATGGCACATCATAAAACTAATTGAAAAGAAAAAACTTGAAACCTATCAGGAATTAGAAACTACCATAAAATCTAAAGTAGCAAAAGATTCCCGCTCCGAATTAAATAAAACAGTACTTCTTCAACGATTAAAAAAAGAAAATAACTTCACTGAAGACTCTAAAGCGATTGAAGCTACTTGTGCAGCAGCAGACAGCTCTCTATTATCAGGCAATTTCACAAAAACTGCAGACGAAAAAAATAACCTGACGTTGTTTACTATCAAAAATAATAACTATACAGTCAACAATTTCTTTGATTTTTTAAAAAATATCAAATCTCAAAAGAAAGGCATTTCTCCTGCACAGTTCATGAGAAATTTATACAAAGATTATAGTAACGCAGCAGTTCTCAACTATGAAGAAAGTCATCTTGAAGAAAAATACATTGACTATAAAATGTTGGTAAGAGAATACAGAGATGGTATCCTTTTATTTCAATTGATGGACGATAAAGTATGGTCAAAAGCAATAGAAGACACTGCAGGACTAAAAGAATTCTTCAATAAAAATAACAGCAACTATCGGTGGAACACACGTGCTCAGGCTACCATATACAATGTAGCCAACAAAGAAACACTTGATAAATTAAAAACTGAATTATCTAAAGATAAATTCGCTGTAAAAGAACCAAAAATTGCCCCGGTTCTATTCGATAATAACAAAACAACTATCAGTGATGATTTGAAAAAGAAAATTGATCAGGTAATTCCTCCTTTGGTAAAAGACAAATCGCTTCTATTAGAAATAGGAGGAGGTAGAGAATTTTCAGAACTAGCCAATACTTCAAGACTTCGTGCCGATTCAGTAAAAGCGTATCTTGTTGCTAGGGGAATAGCTGCAAGCAGGCTCTCCACCATAGACATTGTAAAAGCACCGTTGCGTAAATCTATTCCTGAAAAATCTTCTGACAGAAGTGTACAATTTAACTTCTACTCTTCTTCCAAGAAAGCACTTGAAGCTCAGTTCAACGAAAAGACAGCATTAACCTTACAAGTAACAGACGGTTTGTTCCAAAAAGGCGAACAAGCAGTTCTTGATTCTGTAGAATGGAAGCCGGGTACTTATACGGTAACGAAAGATGGCAGAATCAACCAAATTATTATCACAAGGGTTGATGAACCAAGAAACAAAACCTTTGAAGAAGCCCGTGGTTTAGCGATTTCCGATTACCAAACCTATCTTGAAAAAGAGTGGATCGCTCAACTTAAGAAAAAATATCCTGTGGTAACATTTGAAGAGGAATTACAAAAACTCATTAAAAAATAACACTAAGATTTTAGCGTTATCAAAAGAAAACTATATAAATGAAAGTTGTCGTCCGGAAATCTTGCATTATCTTTTTAGTTCTAATTACCCTTGCAACTCTTACGAAAGCACAGGTAGTAGACAGAATAATTGCGAAAGTAGACAACTACATTGTTCTCCAGTCAGAACTTGACATTGCCTATGAGCAGTTTAAGGCCAATATGGAAGGTTTACCTTCAGGAGATGTTCAATGCAAAGTATTTGAAACACTCATCATTAACAAACTCATGCTTGCCAAAGCAGAGATTGACTCTGTGGTGGTAGACCGCTCTGCAGTAGACGAACAACTAGAGCGAAGAATGCAATACTTTATCGCTCAAGTGGGTGGTGCTGACAAACTGGAAGGCTACTATGGCAAAACGGTAGACGAACTTAAAGCTGATCTCCGCAAGCAGGTAAAAGAACAAATGATTACCCAAAAAATGCAGGACAACATCACTAACAAAATAAAAGTTACTCCCGGTGATGTGAAGAAATTTTACAGCGGAATCCCTCTTGACAGCTTACCTTATTTCTCTACCGAAGTAGAGGTTGGTCAGATCGTGAAAAAAGCTTTTGTAAGTCAAAGTCAAAAAGCTATTGTTAGAAAGAAATTATCAGAGATAAGCGAAAGAATTAGAAATGGCGAAGACTTTGGAGAATTAGCGAGATTATATTCTGAAGATCCAGGCTCAGGAAAATTGGGTGGCGAAATTGGTTTTATGAAAAAAGGAGATTTAGTACCTCCTTACGAAGCCGCAGCATTAAGACTAAAACCAGGTGAGCTTTCAGGAATCGTAGAAAGTGAATTCGGATTTCACCTTATCCAAATGCTTGGAAGAAAAGGGAATGAATACAATACCAGACACATTCTTATAAAAGCTTCTTCTTCTAAAAAAGACATTTCTTCTTCCGCTTATTATCTTGACAGTATAAGAAGTCAGATCCTAAATGGTAAATTAAATTTTGAAAAAGCTGCCAAAGACCTTTCCGATGATAAAGCCACAAGCCCGAATGGCGGGATGTTTCAAGATCACAACACTGGCGATACAAGAATTACACTGGAAAACATTGACCCTGCTTTGTTCTTCGTAATCGATACCATGAAAGTTGGCTCCATCACCAATCCAGTCATATACCAAATGGAAGACGGTACGGAAGCGGTAAGAATAGTTTATTACAAATCCAGAACCGCTCCTCACCAGGCCAACCTACACGACGACTATCAAAAAATATTGACTGCTACACAGGAAGAGAAAAAAAATAACGCCATCAACAAGTGGTTTGATAAAACAAAAGGGGAGGTTTATATAAACATCCACGACGATTATAAGCATTGCCAGATTTTACAAGCACAATAAAATATAATGGGAAAATATACTTCAGACGTAGAAGCCGCCAATGCACTTTTTGAGGCGAACAAAAAATTAAAAGCAGAGATTGCAAAAATTATTGTTGGACAAGACGAAGCGGTAAAATTATTACTTACTGCTGTTTTCTGTCAAGGTCATTGCCTGTTAGTCGGCGTTCCTGGTCTTGCCAAAACACTTTTGATCAATACCATTTCCAGAGCACTTGACTTAGATTTTAAAAGAATTCAATTCACCCCGGATTTAATGCCATCTGATATTCTTGGTTCAGAAACATTAGACTCCAGCCGTAATTTTAAATTTGTAAAAGGGCCTATCTTCGCCAACATCATTTTAGCAGATGAGATCAACCGTACTCCTCCAAAAACTCAAGCAGCATTGCTTGAAGCCATGCAAGAGCAATCGGTGACTATAGCAGGACAAATGTACAAACTGGATAAACCTTTCTTTGTACTTGCAACGCAAAACCCCATCGAGCAAGAAGGTACTTATCCACTACCAGAAGCACAGCTGGACAGGTTTATGTTCAATTTGAAACTAGACTATCCAACCTACAATGAGGAGTTGGATGTAGTAAAAAAGACTACTTCCAATGCTACATCTGAAGTAAACCCTATTCTGACAGCAGAACAGATTTTAGAATTCCAGGAATTAGTAAGAAAAGTTCCCGTAGCCGACAATGTAATTGAATACGCTGTACAATTAGTGCACAAAACAAGACCGGGAAATGAACTTGCCGGTACCATGACCAATACTTATTTAGAATGGGGAGCTGGCCCACGTGCCTCTCAATTTTTAGTTCTTGGAGCAAAATGTAACGCCTTGCTCAATAATAAATACTCTCCTGACATCGAAGACGTAAAAGCCATCGCGCTACCTATTTTAAGACACCGTGTAGTAAGAAACTTCAAAGCCGAAGCGGAAGGCGTGAGTGTGGATGATATTATTTTAAAGTTGATGTAGACTAAAATTAGTAAGCATAGATTTCCATGTTAACAGATGAAAAATCTATTCCTTCCTATAAATTTCTCATTTTAAAAACGCCTTCTCCCCTGCTTCCATCTTACCGTTAAATTTATTTTCTGGCGGTGGCACAGGACAACTAAAACGATGGTTATATACGCAATAAGGATTGTAAGAAAAATTAAAATCGATGATGCAGGAATTAATATCTGTGATTTCTAAATCGATGTATCGTCCACCGTCGTAGGTTTCGTTTCCGTTGGTGGCGTCGTAGAAAGGAAGAAAATAATTTTTATCTTCTGGTTTCAGTGAAGATTTTCTATAAATAACGAGTGTATCTTTCACATTATTCACTTCAAAAATAGCTTGCGCAAAACGGCTGTACTTATTTTTCTCTCCGTCATTGTTCACTATAATGACAGAAGAAGTGTCTTTAATTAAAATCAATTCAGATTTAATACTGTAATCTTTGTCGGGTTCATAATAAGATAATTCTCTAAAACCAACCTGGTCCTCAATTGGAGAATCTTTATCTGTTTTAAAATGATGGTCTTTATTTTTCCTATAACTTAAAACCTCAACGGTATAAGGATCCTGGAGTCCACTCACTATAACGGAGATCATAATCGTGAGCATGATTAGCACCACTCCTATCGTCAGGATTGTTTTTATTTTTATATCACGAGAGCCTACCTTCATCTGCAAAACTATAATATTCTGTATCTGTAAATATCAAATGGTCAAGTACCGGAATATCCAGCAGCTTGCCTGCATCTTTCATCTTCCTTGTAATCGCAACGTCTGCATCGCTTGGTTTTGGATTTCCGGAAGGATGATTGTGCACCAATATAACAGCACTGGTCATATTTTCCAAAGCAGTTTTAAAAATCAGCCTTGGATCTGCTACTGTGCCGGAGATTCCACCAGCGCTTATGGATACTTTTTTTAAAACCACATTGGCTCTGTTTAAAAGTACCACCCAAAACTCTTCATGCATCAGGTCCAGCAAATGCGGTTTCATCAATTCATAGATATCTCTTGAAGAAACTATCTTATCTCTCTTTGTCGGTTCCGTTTCTTTTCGTCTGCGTCCAAGCTCCAATGCGCTTATGATTGACAAGGCTTTGGCCTCACCAATACCTTTGTATTTTTTCAGATCATTTACCGAAAGTTTGGCAAGTTCATTGAGGTCGTTGTTTACCTCTCCCAACACATACTTAGAAAGCTCTACGGCTGATTTATCAAAGCTTCCTGAACCAATCAAAATAGCAATAAGTTCGGCGTCAGAAAGTGCAGATCGTCCTTTAAGAATCAATTTTTCTCTGGGTCTGTCTTCCTCTGCCCAATTTTTAATTGTGAAATTTGTTTTTTCGTAAGGTTGCATAAAAGTAAAAAGTTAAATTTCTATTTGCGCTCTTTGCTTAATCTTTGTGCCCCTTGCGTCAAAAAGTCCTGAAATTATTAAGAAAAAGCACACTTCTTTTTTTGAGAAGGTAAAGAATAAAAAATAAAGCCCCATGGAAATCCATAAGGCTTTAATAATAAAATCGTACGGATGACTATTTCAAACCAGCTACTAAATGAGCAAGCCCTGATTTTTTATTAGCACCGTTATTTTTATGGATAATACCATTTTTAACAAGTTTATCAATAACACCTTGAGCAGTTACAAAAAGAGCTGAAGCTTCTTTTTTCACAGTAGAGGTTCTAAGTTTTTTGATAATAGTACGAGCAGTTTTCAACTGGTATCTATTTCTTAATCTTTTAGCTTCGTTGCCTCTAATTCTTTTTAAAGACGATTTATGATTAGCCATTTCTTATATATATTTATTCTGTTAATTCAATTTATGGAGTGCAAAGCTAGGTATTTTATTCTTAATTACAAATATTTACATATTCATTGCTAAAGAATAGTTTTAGAAGAATTTTTAATTAAACTATTGATTTTTAAATTTTTACATATTACATTCACGTTTTATTCACTTATAATTTTTAATTTTTATGATAACAAAAACACTATACAGCCTCTTAATCTGTCTTTTTTGCTCTTATAACGCCTTTGGCTGGGGCTTTTTTGCCCACAAAAAGATCAACAAACTGGCCATTTTTACCCTACCTCCTGAGATGTTGGGATTCTACAAAAAACACCTTGAGTTCATAGAACATAATGCAGTGAACCCCGACAAGCGCCGAAATGTACTAAAAGAAGAAGCCTGCCGCCATTTCATCGATCTTGATGCCTATCCTGATTCTGTAAAGCTTCCTTTGTACTGGAAAGAAGCCATAGCAAAATATACGGAAGACTCTCTTTCCCATCATGGTATTGTACCTTGGCATATTCAAAACATAAAGTATCAATTAACAGAAGCCTTTCGGCAAAAAGCCGTAGACAAGATCCTTCGTCTCTCTGCAGACCTTGGACACTATGCCGCAGATGCAAATGTGCCCTTACATACTACTGCAAATTACAATGGACAATTAACTAATCAACAAGGGATCCATGGCTTCTGGGAATCACGCTTACCAGAATTATTTCACGACGATTATGATTTCTTCATCGGACATGCCCTTTATCTTAAGAATACACAACAAGCAGCCTGGAATGCTGTCACAACTGCACATGCAGGCGTAGACAGTGTATTGAAATTTGAAAAAGAACTTAATAACAAGTTTCCCGAAGATAAGAAATATGCTTTCGAAGAACGAAACGGCACAACTGTAAAAATGTATTCGGAAGATTATTCACGGGCTTATCATCATCAACTTTCCGGGCAGGTAGAACGAAGAATGCGTGCCTCAATTCTCTTCGTAGGTAGCCTTTGGTACACCTGCTGGGTAGACGCTGGACAACCGGATCTGGACGCACTTCTAAACGAAGAAATTCCTCTCCATGAAAAAGAAGAAATTGAAAAGGAGAAAAAATCTGCACCAAAAGGAGACAGCTGCGGACATTGAAAATAATGGTTAATGATTATTAAATAAAAAAAATTCTCTCAATAATAAAACCTGCGTTTCGATTATTGAGAGAATTTAAATCATACCTATCATTCTATTAAATAAATCAGCGGTTAAGACAATTTACAGCGGTGCCTTACAGCTACTGCATGTCCCGCCACCTGGAGGATTTGAAGTACCACAATAAGCGCATTTAACTGAAGTTCCAGTCGAAGGAGTTGTTGTGGTAGTAGTTGTACTGCTGTTTGTATTGGTGTTTGTGTTCGTATTTGTATTGGCTTGTTTGTCTTTTTGTTCCTGAGCCTTTTTACGTTCCAATTCATTTGCATAAGCAATAACATCGTTGCAATGCGAAATAGTATTGTCTACTGACAATTTCAGTATCTGCAAAATCGACACCGCTTCATTAGGAGTCTGAGCACCTCTTGACAAAGTCATATCAATCATGCTTAATGTATTTGAGCATTCAGACTGAGAAGAGGATGCTCTATAAGACACCTCCTGATTACTATTCAATCTTCTAAGTTTATCCTGAAGGTCTCTCAGTTTCGTTTTTTGAGATTCCATATTCCCAAGTGTATAGATAAAACTCGCATAATACGCAGCATTGGCCCCCGACATTGCGCTTATTTTTGCATCATCTCCCGATACATTTTGAGCATCGTCCCACAACTTTTTAATATCCACAAATTGCTGATCGATCGCAGTTGCAAATTGTGGATATTGTTGTTTTAGTGTTACCACTTGCTGAGCATTGCTGTTCCAGCTCGAGGTTTCGCCTTCTGCAGTTTTCTTGCAGGAATAAATAAAAATAGAGCTTACTAATAGTAAACTCCAAAGTAGTACAGAATGTAAATGTTTCATGGTCGTATAAATAAAGTTTAAGGTTTAATAGGACGATTAAATTAGTTATAAAAACTGAATTAATCGCCCTATTAAAACCTATTTTTTTATTTATGCGAAACCTTTTCTGTTTTCACAGAACCGTCTAATTTGTAAATTTTAACAAAATACACCCCAGCTTGCTTATTTGAGAAATCAATTTCTGGTTTACTGAACCCAGAAATACTTTCAACGAGTATCCCCTGACCTGAATAAAGCTCTATTTTAGAAATATCAGAAAGGTTTCCATCAAGAGTAAGTGTAGTTTCAACTGGATTAGGAAACAGTTTTAGCTCGCTCGTATTTTCTACACTTGCGGCGTTTGCATCAAACATGCCTACACGACAAGAAGGTGAATCATAATAGTACAAAATCAATTCATTGCCAACGGTGCAAATACTAGTGCAATTTATTTTAACCATAACATATCCTCCAGCATTTAGGAATCTATTTGTTCCTTTATTACTTATAAAGAAACTATTAGTTGGGAAAAATAAATTAGTAGTATTTAACAAAGCCCCTTGTGGACCACCAAATCCTGTTGTTGAATATATCTGAATGGTTCCGCTCGCCCATGTATTAATAGTGAATCCAAATTTAAGAGCAGTATCAACGCTAGAACAGATCGTATTATTGGTTGTAGTTATATTTGACAATACAATATTTTGGGTGATTGGTGCTGGAGGAGCAACAGAATTTCCTATTTCAGTAACACCTTTTCCATTATAAGTATAACTTACTTTAAGTGTATAATTTCCTACACCACTAGTAGTCAAATTTACATTCGTAGAAAAAATACGGCTGCCATTTACTTTTTTAATAAGTACGCCATTTTTCAAAACAGACCAAACAAAACCTGTCCCAGCATTTGTAGCTCTAGAGCTCAATGTAAATGTGCCATAGTTGCAAGTTCCTGTTACCACCA
>JANYCO010000510.1 GCA_025360235.1 Cytophagales bacterium | reverse complement strand
GTTTTATTAAATTATGCTGAAGCTTCGATAGCACTCGGACAAACTGCCGACGCTACTACTTATATAAATATGATTAGAAACCGGGTGGGGATGCCCAATTTTACCGGAGATATTACTAAAGTGCTTCGTTATGAAAGAAGAGTTGAACTGGTATTTGAAAATAACCGCTGGTATGATATAAGAAGGTGGAAAATTCTTGACAAGGCACTTACCGATGCGAAAGGAGTTGATATTACTGAAACGAATACAGACGGCAATAAAGTAACTACCTGGAAACAAATAATGGTCGAGCAAAGGGTGGGTTTACAAAAGATGTATTGGTTACCCTTATCTTCTTCAGAGTTAAGAAAGGCACCGCAACTGGAACAGAATCCAGGATATTGATCCGTTTATAATTTGCAATTTTCATGGAGCCTTTAAACAAAAGTTATTAAAAAAATGAGGAACTTTTTTTTGATGCTCATTTTAGGTATCCTTCTGGCAACAGCCAGTTGCAATAATAAAAACAAGGCTTTAATACCGGAAACAGCATTGGGATGGAAATTAGGGGCAGGAACTTATACCTTTAATCGCTTTACATTTTTTGAAGCTATTGATAAGATTGACAGTTGCGGATTGAAATATGCAGAGATATTTCCTGAACATATTATAGGCGGAGGTATTAATGGAACGATGGATTATAATATGAATGCCGATACCAGGAATGCGGTTTTAAAAAAAATAAATGATAAAGGAATAACTATTATCGCTTATGGTGTGGTAACTCCAAAAAGTGATAGCGCATGGCGCAAGCTGTTTGAGTTTGGTAAGTTAATGGGTATCCAAACATTTACTTCTGAACCAGATGAAAAAGACATGCCTTTAATATCCCGGCTTTGTGATGAGTATAAAATTAATGTGGCAATACATAATCATCCTTACCCGAAGCATTACTGGAATCCGGATACAATACTTGCTGCAATAAAAGGCCAGAGTATGCACATAGGTGCTTGTGCCGACATCGGACATTGGATTCGTTCGGGCCTTAATCCCGTAGAATGCCTGAAAAAACTGGAAGGTCATATTTTGCATATACATATGAAAGACCTAGAATACAGGGAAGGCAAAGATGATGGAGAAGAAGACCGGGATGTACATTGGGGAGCAGGCATTGCTGACGTAAATGGAATAATTAAGGAATTAAAACGACAAAATTTTAAAGGGATGATTTCTGCGGAGTATGAACGTAACTGGAAAAACAATGTTCCTGATGTAATTGAGAGTGTAAAATATTTCAGAAAGGCATTAAGATAAAAAATTATTTAACGGATTACTTAAATAATAAATGAAAAGACGTTCAATCATACGTAGCCTCGTAATTTTTTCAGGCGGTATTGTTTTATTGCCAGCCTGCAAAAATATATCTGGAAATTCATCTATCAAACTTAGAAACATAACGGTTGATGAACAGCAGGAAAAATTGCTTGCCGAAGTTGTATCCGTTATTATTCCCCAAACAGACACACCAGGTGCTAAAGAACTGAATGTTCATTTATTTGTACTAAAAATACTGGATGATTTGTATGAGAAAGATGTGCAGCAATTTTTTTTAACAGGATTAAACAAACTGGATTCATTTTCAAAAAAGCAGTTTAATAATTCTTTTATTAATTGTACAACTGAGCAAAAAGAAAAAATGCTTTTAAGCATCGAAGACAAAGCTGCATATCCCATTGAGATTTTTGATTTCTATAAAATAACAAAACAACGGACTATCGAGGGATACTTAAATTCAAAATATGTGATGAGCAATCTGGTGAAGTATGAATTAATTCCTTCGGATAAATATGATGGATATTACCGGATCAAAAATAGTTAAATAAGCTGCATAATGGGAGACAATAAAATAAATGCGGATAAGGAACGAAATTACGATGTCATTGTAATTGGTTCGGGAATGAGTGGTGGCTGGGCAGCAAAGGAATTTACAGAGAAAGGACTTAAGACACTTGTGGTAGAGAGAGGACGAGATGTAAAGCATATTAAAGATTATCCCACGGCTAATAAATTTCCTTATGAATTAGAGCATCTTGGGGAAATGACTCTTGACAATAAAAAAGCAAATCCGATTATTAACCGGTGTTATGCTTTTGCAGAAGATACAGCACATTTTTTTGTAAAAGACAAAGAACACCCATACATACAGGACAAACCTTTTGATTGGATACGAGGTTATCAGGTAGGAGGTAAATCATTAATGTGGGCAAAGGCTACACAACGATGGAGTGATTTTGATTATGAAGGTCCTTTAAGGGATGGATTTGCGGTAGACTGGCCTATACGGTATAAAGATATTTCTCCCTGGTATAGTCATGTAGAAAAATTTGTGGGAATTGCCGGAAATAAAGATGGCCTGGAGCAACTACCTGACGGTGAATTTCTGCCTCCATTTCCATTAAATGCTGTTGAAGATTATTTCAAAAAGCAACTGACTGAAAAATACAAGCATCGCTATCTGATCAGCGAAAGAGTGGCTCATTTAACAAAACCGGATCCTATACATCTGGAGCAAGGTCGGGGAAAATGCTTAAGTCGTGATCTTTGCGCCAGGGGCTGCCCGTTGGGAGGATATTTTAGTAGCAACTCATCTACCATTCCCTGGGCGGAAAAGACGGGTAATTTAACACTCCGTCCGTTTTCTGTAGTTCATTCTGTGATATATAATGATCAAAAAGGTAAAGCGACAGGAGTTCGGGTTATTGATACCAATACCAAAGAAGTTATCGAATATTTTGCGAAGATCATTTTTGTGAATGCCGGTGCTTTAAATAGTAATTTATTACTCCTGAATTCTACTTCACGTCGTTTTCCTGCAGGCCTTGGAAATGATAACGGGTTGATGGGCAAGTTTGTGGCTTTTCATAATTATAGTGCACGTATCAGTGCACAATATGATGGATTAAAAGAATTAAAAACTATTGGAAGAAACCCGGCGAGTGGCGGTTACATGCCACGCTTTAGAAATTTATTCAAACAGGAAACAGGGTTTCTCC
>JANYCO010000477.1 GCA_025360235.1 Cytophagales bacterium | reverse complement strand
TTCACTAAATTTTTTATTAGAATCAAAAGAGATGTTAGCGATGCCACCAAGATTAAGACAAAAATCATATTGGTTGAAAAGAAGTTTGTCACCAATAGGCACCAGAGGAGCGCCTTGTCCACCAAGGGCTACGTCCATACTGCGAAAATCGGATACTACCGAAACTCCTGCAGCAGCGGCTATGTATGCACCGTTTCCTATTTGAGTGGTAAAACCTTTTTCAGGTTGATGAAAAATAGTATGCCCATGAGAAGCAACCAAGTCCACTTTTATTTTTTTAGAGGAAAGGAATTTTTTCACTTGTTCCCCAGAAAATTCCCCCAGAAAAGCATCCGTAGAAGCGAAGTCCAGAGCTGTAGTATTCATGAGGGAACTAAGCTTTTTCTTCATAGCAGAAGAGTACTTAATAGTAGTTGCAGCCACGATAGAATAAGACCACCCATTATTTTTTTTCCTAAAACGACAAACCGCTATATCCAATCCGTCTAAAGAGGTTCCCGACATAAGTCCTGCTACAGTCCATTCATTTTTTGACGACGCCATACACTTCTTTTTTTCTTAAAGATATAAAATAATTTCTTTTTACTTTTTTTTCTAACTTGTGGCATGAATTTACTTATTGATTCTGGAAACACCTTTACAAAAGCGGTTTTGTGTGATGAACACAAAATAGTAGAGCATATAAAAGTTGATAATCTTACTATTTTAAAGGAGATTAATAAAAAGCATGCACTCTCTGCCGTTATTGTTTCCTCTGTCAACAAAGACGCAACGGAGATTCTGGCTTTATTTCCTGATGCTAAAAGACTTCTCCTCGATGCCAATACCCCTGTACCGATTAAGAATTTATATAAAACACCAGCTACTTTAGGTATGGATAGACTTGCAGATGTGGTTGGAGCAATCAGCCTTTTCCCTGGCTTGCCCTGTCTATGCATTGATGCGGGCACCTGCATTACGTATGATTGTATTGATGAACACGCTCACTATTACGGAGGTAGCATTGCTCCTGGTCTTGAGATGAAATTTAAAGCCTTACATACTTTTACAGCGAGGCTTCCGTTGGTAGAAAGGCATGAAAATGCTTTACTTGTTGGCAGCACAACGGAAGAATCCATTCTTAGTGGCGTGCAAGTAGGAACCATCAAAGAAATGGAAGGGATAATCGAAGAATATAAAACAAGGCATAAGGGCCTGAAAATAATAATTACAGGTGGAGATGCCGGTTTTTTTGAAAGTAGGATAAAAGACACCATCTTTGTCGTCTCGGATCTCTTATTTCTGGGTTTAAAAAGAATAGTAGAGTATAATGTATCATAGTTTCAGAGGTTTAATTTTTTGTTTATGTCTTTCTTTTCCACTCTTAACGATTGGTCAGGGTACTGGCGATAGTCCTTTTTCACAGTTTGGCGTTGGCGATATTTTAGCTAATAATGGAAATGTGAGGAATGCTGGGATGGGATACGTAGGAGTAAGCTCTAGAAATCATCATTATATTAATTTTCTAAATCCGGCCCTATTGCCAAATCTTAAAAATAGCAAACACATAAGAGCCAATCATAGTTACAAGCAATACAACCATTATAGAAATCTAAAGATCGACTCTACTGTTAAGATTGATTTTGGTCTTAATTATCAGCGAAGAAGTATTCAGTCTCCTAAAGGATATGAAAACGCTTACGGAATAAATGTAGCGTACCTTACTTTTGCAATGCCTTTGTCTAAAACCTGGGGCACCGCTTTCGGCATAGTACCTTACTCATCGGTTAATTATAATTTGGCTTACACCGATACTGTAAAAGGAAATCCAACTTCTACCGCATCCATTCAAAATTCTGGAAGGGGAGGGCTCTACAAAATTTTCTTATCAAATGGGATAGGGATAACCAATAATCTTTCAGTTGGTTTAGAAACAGCTTTTTTATACGGGAATGTAAACAATGAATTATTTTCTAGTATACCAAGTCTAAGTTCGAAAAGTTACGGATTCAAACGCCAGACTATTTACAGTGCATTTGCGTTTAAACCAGGTATTCAATTTCGGAGAGAGATTGTTAAATCAAATAACGATTTCAAAAGCAAGGCCGATACAATCAGAAAAACTAAAAGTTCCGGTGTATTTTATAATGTTGGCTTGACCTATGATTTTTTCTCCGGACTGAACATAACGAGAAATTTAGATTTATATGTTTTAGATGTGAATAACCATATTTCTACAGATACTACAGTAGAAACTAAAAAATACAAAGCGACAATGCCTTCTACTACTCGATTAGGGATCAGTTTTGATTCGCCTATGAAATGGACGGTAGCAGCAGATGTTTTTTATAGTCCGTGGG
>JANYCO010000412.1 GCA_025360235.1 Cytophagales bacterium | reverse complement strand
TACTGATTTGTTTTAGTCCCGATTTAGGAATCGTATTAAGTTGATAGATGCTGTTTACATTCGGAAAATCTACGGTATCTCCCTTTAGATGTACATCCGTGAGGGTGTACCTGCCTGAAGGAGAAAATACGGTTATATAAGTATTTGTGGCCTCAAAACTATTACTGTTGTTAATTAAACTGATTCTGGAATCACAAGTAATTTTTGACTGCTCCTGTATTTCGGCGGTGTCAGGTACAAGTACCAGATCAGCTTTCGGGGCAATAAGTGGAGGAACAATGGAGGGAGAAAGGTTGGCAATAAATGTGCTGTCCTTTGTGATACCAGGCAATTGGCTGAAAGTACTTCCAAGGTAATGATCGTAGGTGCTGTCAGGGGCTGAACTACATTTAGGACTTACAAAAACTCTGATCATCAGTTCATAATTTTCATCAGGGTAGTACAATTGTCCTTTAGTATTATTGGAAGTAAAATCTGTAAACGTAGTGTACCAGGAAGTAGGACGAAATACAAGGGTATCTCCACTTTTCCTGTCAGGGGTAACTGAGGAAGGTATTTTTTGAGAATAATAATTAGGATTGCCAGCCCCATCTTTTTGCACAAAAGCATTTTCTACATATACGCTGTCGAGCTTATAACCGAAAGGGATTTTATACACCACTGAATCTAATTGCGCCGCTTTCCGGTATTCAAAAGGAAACAAGTCGGGAGTGTCTTGTCCAAAACTGAAATAGGAACTCAGCAATCGTACTTCTTTGGCACAAGGGTTGTTTTGTCCATTTACAATTCGGGAGTTACTTGTATTGACCGAATTTCCGATTATCCTCTTGCCTATAAGCGTGAAATTTCCACCATAGGCTTCGCAGTAATATTGCTTTGTACTGTCTAAAACAGTAGTGGAATCGTTTACATCTCCGACAGTTACCTTATCTGAGGGAACAGCACTTACATACATATAATTGGAAATACCATCCAAAGGATAATTATAAATCCCTGCTACCTGAAAAGGATTTTTGATGACCTCAAATTGGGCGATTACTTTGAAACTGTCCGCAACTTCGTATTTTGAAAAGCCAGACAAGCCAAGAGGTACAAGGCTGTCGATAGAGAGATCAAAGAAAAGTTCGGTTGGTGTTTTTATGATCCTGGAGAGTGGATAAGAAACAGTCTGGTATAATCCCCCATTGTGGCTTACCATAACGGTGGCTCCGATCAGTCTGAAATAACTTAGGTCTGCATTCGTCATTCTGTATTCGGCATGGGTAAAATTAAAGCCCAAGTCTTTGTACTGATGGCCCGGTTTACCGTCTGTAATAAAACTGGACATGGTGGCTTGTACTGTATCGCCCAATAAGGCACGACCTAGTTTTATTTTAGGGTTAAGAGGATCTACTTTTCCTACAGGGCTATCGGGTAATAAATTATCGTCATCGTCTTTTTCACCCAGCGAAGTTCGTTTCATAGTGAATTTTTTAATCACAATCCCGGGATTTCGGCACCCTGGACAATGAACATTAACCCCCTTGGTTTGCTTGGTGAGCGGTATTCCCTGACAACCATCCGTACATAAGGTATCGGGAATAAAAAATACCTCCTGAGTGAAATTCGATTTGGGCTTTGTAAGAGCTCCGGCTGCACAGCTTCCTTTGAGTGAAAATAAAATTTCTGAATTGGTCCAGAAACTTGTCCAGTTGGGCGAATATAAACTATCAGGAATATTAAAATAGGCTTCTATTGTATCGCCGTCTGCAATAGTTGCATTACCGATAGACAAAATTTTATAAGGGGAAAGAGAACTACTTGTCTTAGGTTGGATCACAACACCATTTAAGTAGTCAAACTCCAGTCCGGGGTCAAGTCGCAAGCGTACTTTTAAGACACTTCCTGCCTGGTTAACAAGAGTAGATATAATATTACCAAAATCATTGTTGACCGCCACTATATCAATTACCTCTCCCTGATTAATGTCTGATGCAGGAAGGTCAATAGGCAACTGATGAAAACTAATATCTCCAACAGGATCGCTTTCAGAAACGAATACCTGGGATACACCACAAATATTTTTAAAGTTGGCTAACAGCGTACCATTCCCTCTTATCAAATGAGTACCGTTGAAAGAGTATGGATGGTTGGGATTAGGACAGCAATAATGTTCCCTGTAATTGAAAATAAGTGAATCACCAGGATATAGGCTATCCACTGTGTAGAATTTATTATTCATTAAATTTGAAGGGTCAACACCGCAAGTAAGCTGGGTAAAATTTGGATCATAGGAGTACTGATATTCTGTGCTGTCTAATAAAAGGTGTGTAGTTGAAGTATCACTGATAGTTAAAGAAATTTCATTTTTATTAACCGCTGCATAGTATAAAAGATTTCTGGAAAATTTTAATTTCAGATCTGTGATAATTGCTCCACCATTATTTTTAACTACAAATCCCACATCACGTGGTCCATAATAACAGGTGCTGTCTTTCCATGAAATTGGACTGATGTTTAATTGTATAACACCATCACTCACAACAGCAGTTTCCGAGTGCAATACCTGGTTGCATAAACTGCCTCCGTCACAACCATAAAAAATACTATAAGAAGATTTTCCCCTGCTGTTTATGCCTATGCAGGAAACAATTTTTACCCGTTCCACCAGAGTGATATAATCAGTGATAGAAATACCTGAAAATCTTGCCCTGAACAAAGCGGAATCTCCTGTTTGAATAAAAGATGTAAGCGTGATTGGACTTCCGTTAGATGTAATGGCATAGATAGAATCAATTAATAATCCTTGTCCGAAAATTACACCAAAGCTAAGATCCCCGGAGAAGGAAGCGTTTCCTTGATTACGTATAATGGTTCTTCTTAGAAAACTTTGTCCTAAGATCCCAGTGAAGGAATAATTAACGGCGTCACTGGAATTAAAAGTCATGCTGGCACTCTGTACTCCGTATGAACCAGTAAGAATGGTTTGTCCAGTATTGGGAACTCTTATGGTATCACGAATGACTGCCCCCTGAGCGCCACATATAGCCTGCATAAAATAAGTAAGTGAATCAGTAGAAGTAAACGGACCTCCAGAGAGGGTAAATACAGGGAGCCGTCTGTTGGTGTTATTCAACGAAACCCCTTTGGTCGAAGTAACAGAAACCACTTCAAAACCATTGCGAAGTGCAACAGATAAGTTAAATGTTGAAGCAGTATCTGCGCCAAAATGAACAGTAAACGGAACAGGCGCTCCACAGGCAGTGATGGATTGTGGATTGTTTACAGAGGTGATGATTTGGGCTTGTGTCGAAACAAAAACGAAAAGCAGTAGCAGGGCAATGCAGTAGAGTTTTTTCATAGAAGTGAGGTTTATTAGTTTTACAAGTTAATAGGTTTTGGTAAGAAGAAAGAAATTATTTTAGGCGTCAAAATATTGGTTTGAATTTTATTCTATTATATTTTTTAGTAATAGTTATTGCGTGAGCCAGTTATATTTTTTAAGGTATAATCAGTAAGTATTAATACGTATTTTGTTTTTAGTACTATTACTGATTTTTTTTATTGCCTATCGAATAATTTTTTAAAATTACTTGCTGCTTTTTAGCTTTTGAATCTCCAATTCCAATTTTTGCAAACAATTACTTTTGCAATTTATTTCGAACTGAATTATCTCTTTTTCTAAACTATCTCTTAGGAAAATTGCCTTTTGCAGCAGTTTTAAACCCAAATCTGTTTTTGAGTTTATAGAAAAGTTTAATGAAAAACTTTTACAAAAGGAACAATTTGGGAATTACCGGATATATAAAAATCTGCTTGACTCTTTAAAAAAATATACCGGCGAGAAGGATATAACATTTGACCACATAACCACTCATTTTTTAAAAGGATATGAAGATTTTATATCCATACCTCAAGCGAAAAAAACACCGGAAAAGAAAAAGAATGATAAGCCTAAAATAGTCAAGACATCTATCAGCAAAACAACCATTAGCATTCGATTAAGAACATTAAGAGCCGTTTATAATGAAGCGATCAGTCAGAACTTAGTTAAACAAGAACAATACCCCTTCAAGGCTTTTAAAATCCGTGGTGGAACGGCACTAAAAAGAGCGCTGACCAAAGACCAGGTAATAACTATTCATAGATATAATGCGGAAACAGGTTCTCCAGAGAGGTATAGTAAAAACTATTTTATGTTTTCTTACTTATGCCAAGGAATAAACTTTGGTGATATGGCAATTTTAGAGTGGGGTAAGAATATAAAAGTTGACAGAATCGAATACCAAAGAAAAAAAACTATTAACACTTTAAAAGTACCAAAGGTTATTTCTATTAAAATAACGGACGAAATAAATTTAATACTTTCTTTATTCAAAAAGTCCGATAAGAACCAAAAGGGGTATATTTTTCCAATCATAGACAAAGAACTTGGAGGAAAACAATTACGTGATTATATATTAGATAAAAACAAAGAGCATAATACTAACCTAAAAGAAATAGGAAAGAAATTAGAGATTGATCTGAATCTTACTTCATACGTAGCAAGGCATAGTTACGCTACAGTTTTAAAAAGAAGCAATGTTCCTACTGCCGTCATAAGTGAGAGTCTTGGACATAGTAGCGAAAGTGTAACTCAAAATTACCTCGATAGTTTTGATAATTCTGTAATTGATGATGCAAATAAGAATCTACTTTAAATAAATACGACCTGATATTAACATTTGTTATAATTAAATAAGAAATATTTGTCTTATACTTGTTTATCAGATACGTATATATACTTATTGTATTAAGTAAGTATTTATTTAGTAATGCAAGTTTTATATTTTTTCATAAATTGAAAAAAAATATCAGCAGGAATAAGTTAAATTTTAACGGTCTAAATAATTAGCTATACATAGCCTGAATCCGATTTAAAACTAAATAATAATAATAATAATAATAATATGAAAAAAATCATCTTAGTGGTTTTTGTAATAAGTATTTCATGTGCAAAAGCCCAAATGCAAAACATTGATGTTGATAAACTATCAAGTATTATTTCCGAAAAACAAGATGAATTAAAAGCAAGAGTTCTTTCCAACATTGTTGTCAAGAACATTCAAACAACAAACTATGCCACTTATAATACGATATATAATCTTGTGGACATAATAACTACAGAGAAAAACAAAACATTGATGACTCAAAATATACTTAATCAAATAAGTAATTATTCAGTTACAGTAGGAATCGAAAGTTACTTTTTTAAAAATAGACTTAACATAGGTACACAAGAAGGATTATCTAAAATCATTGGTGACAATAAAGACTTTAGAGATTATGTTCCCAATACTTATTCTTACTCCAAAATAAATGGACAGAATAAACAAAATAAAAAAGAAAAA
>JANYCO010000403.1 GCA_025360235.1 Cytophagales bacterium | reverse complement strand
TTTAGGAATTATTTTCTCAAAGGCAATTAAGCCAATAGCTCCAACGAAAGCACTACATATTAATATTGGAAACCATTGTCCATAATATTTCATAATTATTTTTATAGTTTCAGGCTGAAATGTTCCGATGAAGAGTTTTCTCATCACAAAAACATCATGAAAAATAACTCCAATGGAAATAAACACACAAAGCAAAATAAGAATTAAATAATCCTTTTTCCCTGTAGAAAAATAATTGCGCTGATGTAGCCAGGAAATTTCTGTCAGGTAATGAATTGGGCCTATTACAGCATAAGAAAAAAGAAATAATTCAAAAGGCAACATAAAAGCCAACCCGCATGAAAAAATCATTAAACCGATATTGATATAATCTTCTTTAGTAGACATTCTAATTTTTAAATTTCAGAACAAGTTAATTTATTTTTTCGGTAAGTAAAATGATCGGCTTGTCGTTTAGATCAGTAGTCGCAAATAAATACTTTGAACCTCCATCTTTTAACCCAGTCTTTTTTCTGATTTCTTCTACTGTATTTGGAAAATTTCGCACCGTAATATTAGCTTTCCCTTCCGGGATTTCTTCCAAAATTTCCTTTTTTGAATATTTAATTGTTTTCAATAATCGAAAAATTCTCCCGGGAAAATCCAGCTTTAACTGATCGGAAGTATACAGATGACTGTTTGGGTGGAGTTTGCCTAAATGTTCAGTTGCCGCAATAGACTTAAACGCTCCCGCCTTCAGAACGGCAACGTTTGGTTCATATAAATACGCTTGAGGTATACTATACTTCACTTCGGATTCATGCTCTTTTTTCCTACTCGTCCGGAATTCATCTTTTATGTTTTCCTTGCGAATATTTATTGCAATTATTTCCGGTTCTGATTTCTCCTGTTCTTTATTAAGAATAAACAAGAGCTCTTTGCAATCGTTGTCAGCCGCCACCACATGCACTTCCCTTACATAACCTAGCTCCTTTACGGCCTGGTCTATATCCAACAACGGAGAAGTTTTTATCATTATATGATTACTAATTTTAAAAAGCTCTTGCTGTAATTTCAGAATATCCGGCTCACAATCTGCGAAACGAAAAACTTTACTTCCTTCTTTTCTACGTGCAGGGTCAATATAAATCCAATCGAAAGAAGTTGAATTAATTGAAATAAAATCTTCCGTATTTTTATTAACAATTTCGACATTCTCTTTTTTCAGTACCCTAAAATTATGTGCCGCGATTTCAGATAATTCCGTATTTCGTTCTACATAAATTACTTTTGACATTCGTTCTGAAAAAGCTGCACTGTCTACGCCAAAACCTCCTGTGAGATCTATTAATGAGGTGCCGGAAAGGAGCGATGCTTTATAGGCTGCCGTAATTTCCGAAGAACATTGTTCCATAGAAAGTTTAACAGGATAAATAATATCTGCAGACTGAAACCAGGAAGGAAGTTTTTTCTTTGCCTTCTGCTTCCCTTCAATCTGGGCAACCAACAATGGGATATTTAATCCTGGGTATTTTTTCCCACTTAATAATAATTCTTCTACTGGAATCTGAAGATTATCCTCTATAAATTTTCGAGCCTGAGGCAAAGTGATTTCGAAGAAATTCATTGTGCAAGATAGTCAAACGTCCTGAAATTTGTTTTTTGTCGATTTTTTAGGCATGTTTGGAGTTCATAAATAATAAAATAATGACATACTGCCTTGGGATTAAATTAAAATCCGGATTAGTTGCTATAGCGGATACCAGAGTTTCTTCCGGAACAGAAACCACAACAGCCAAAAAAATTTCCATTCACAGAGAAGACGGGCAATCCCTGTTTCTAATGACCAGTGGTCTGCGCTCTGTGCGTGACAAAGCGGTAACTTACTTTCAGGAAGTATTGGATGAACATCCTGGAAAAAGTTTCAATAAATTATACAAAGCCGTCAATGCTTTTGGCGAGATGTTAAGACGTGTTGCAGAAGAAGACAAAGTTGCTCTTGAAAAAGCAGGATTGTACTTCAACCTGTTCACCATAGTAGGTGGACAGTTGTGCGACGATGAAGAACATAAACTATACCTACTCTACCCGGAAGGCAATTGGGTTGAAATAGGAGAAAATACACCATTTGTTATTATTGGAAATAGTGGTTATGGAAAACCAATCCTTAACCGGACGCTCACTTACGAAACAAGCATGAGCATTGCTTTAAAAACAGGCTTTCTTTCTTTTGACTCTACCCGTGTAAGCGCTAATGACGTGGACTTCCCAATTGACGTTGTTTTATATAAGAAAGGAAGTTTTCAAATGATTGAGCACCGCTTCGAAAAAGAAGATCTGGCAAAGGTTTCGGAATTTTGGGCGCAGGAATTACAAGTAGCTTTACAAAATATTCCGGAAGAATGGATGAATGTGGTTTTGAATAAGGAGAAGTAAAACAAGCCTAGCGAAGGATTCCGAAGCAATCCGTTTATATCGACTAGCGATTTATTACAAACCTCAGTACTTTAATAATTGTTATATTATGAAATGACCCGTTAACGGATTGCTTCACAAAGGCCGCTTGCACTTCCTTTATTCACAATAACGAGTCCTTGCTTATACAAAAATTATCCTCTCTTCAACTCCTTCAAAAATTGCACGCAAAACCTAAAAAACTGAATTTATCGTAGTTTTTTAGGTTTTTTGAGTATATCGACTTAAAATACTGGTTATAAACTATAAAAATTCTTATATTTTGTAAGAATGAGATTTAAACAGAAGTTGATATGTCAATAAAAGTAGCCATCCGCCACCAGATGCATTATGATTATGATCGTCCAATTAATTTATCGCCACATGTATTCAGACTGAGACCTGCGCCTCATTGCAGAACACCCATCCTCTCTTATTCCTTAAAAATAATTCCGGAGAATAAGTTTATCAACTGGCAACAAGACCCGTTTGGGAATATTCTTGCACGGGTAGTTTTTCCTGAGAAAACAAAACGACTTCATTTTGAAGTAGAGGTCATTGCAGAATTGATCGTGATCAATCCTTTTGATTTCTTTGTAGAAGCCTATGCGGAAAAATTTCCTTTCGACTATACACACCATCTTAAAAAAGAATTAACACCTTATTTTGAAATTGCGGAACATGGCCCACTCTTGAAGGAGTTGGTAAAATCGATCGATCTTTCTAAAAAAATTCCAATAAATGATTTTCTCGTAAGTCTAAATCAGACGGTTTGTAACTATGTAAACTATACTGTTCGCTTTGAACCAGGTGTGCAAACCGTAGAAGAAACGCTTCGTTTAAAGAGCGGCTCCTGTCGTGATTCAACCTGGTTGCTAGTGCAAATCTTAAGACAATTAGGTCTGGCCGCAAGATTTGTATCCGGATATTTAGTGCAATTAAAATCAGATCAGAAAGCACTTGATGGCCCATCAGGACCGGAAGAAGATTTTACAGATTTGCATGCATGGGCTGAAGTATACATACCCGGAGCCGGATGGATTGGCCTTGACCCGACCTCGGGGCTTTTTGCAGGAGAGGGGCACATTCCTCTTTGCTGTACGCCTGACCCAATCAGTGCCGCACCCGTAACAGGCCTAACGGATGTTTGCGAAACTACCTTTAGTTATAAAAATGAAGTTACCAGAATTCATGAAGACCCTCGTGTTACCAAGCCCTATAGTGATGAGCAATGGGCTTCTATTGTAGGTTTAGGAAATCAGGTGGAGGAAGAATTTGTGCAGAGTGATATGCGCATGACTATGGGAGGCGAACCAACTTTTGTTTCCGTAGATGACATGGAAGCCAAAGAATGGAATACTGCTGCCGATGGCCCTCAGAAAAGAGAACGTGCTGCTGATTTAATTCAACGTCTCAAAAATAGTTTTGGATCCGGTGGATTAATTCACCTGGGGCAAGGGAAATGGTATCCCGGAGAGCCTTTGCCAAGATGGCAATATTCTACGATCTGGAGAAAAGACGGTTACCCGATTTGGAAAAACTCGGATCTTTTTGACATAGGGGAAACAAAATCTTCTTATACAATAGCGGATGTAAAAAACCTGTCGGAAGAACTAACGAATTATTTAAATATTCCGAAAGAACATATTCACTCGGCCTTGGAAGATGTTTACTATTTTTTATGGGAAGAAGGAAAAGTACCCGTCAACGTTGATCCTATGAAAGCCGACTTGACGGATTCTCTGGAACGAAAAAAACTCGCTGAAATTTTACAAAATGGAATGAGTACTCCTGTAGGCTTTGTTATTCCTATGGAATGGAACCATTGGACAAACAAATGGCTTTCCTGTAAATGGGAATTTAGAAGTAAAAATTTATTCCTGATCCCAGGAAATTCACCTATGGGTTTGCGACTTCCTCTAAAAACACTTGCGGAAATAAGCACGGCAAAAATTCAAAAAGAAATTGAGCGAAGCCCTTTCGAAGAGTTACCCGATCTGGAAGAATACCATAAAAAAGTAAAAGAACGTTATTCTACTTCCAATAAACCCGGAACATTACCGAAAGAATATCTAAATGATTCCCCTGTTTTAGAGGAGGAGGAAGAAACAAAAGATAACCGTTACTCCGTAAAAAAAGTTAAAGAGAAAAAAGAAGAAAAGGAAACACTGTTTGATGTATTTGTCGTCAAAAAGGCAATGTGCCTAGAGTTGAGAGAAGGCAAGATTTATTTATTTATGCCTCCTCTAAAATATTTAGAGCATTACATGGACCTGCTTGCCTCTATTGAAGCGGCGGTAGAAAAATTAAAACTAAAAGTAATTATTGAAGGATATGAACCGCCCTTTGATAAACGTACTACAAAATTAGGCATCACCCCAGATCCTGGAGTGGTAGAAGTAAATATTCATCCTGCGAAAAGCTGGCCGGAATTGCTTGCTAATTATGATATTCTTTTTGAACAGGCGAGACTGAGCAGACTGGGTTCAGAAAAATTCATGCTGGATGGAAAACATACTGGTACTGGAGGAGGAAACCACATCACGATTGGCGGTGTTACTCCTTCGGATAGTCCGATTCTTCGCCGTCCGGATATGTTGCGCAGCCTGATTACCTACTGGCAGATCCACCCTGCTTTGTCTTATTTATTTTCTACACAATTTGTAGGACCTACGAGTCAGGCGCCTCGTGTGGACGAAGGGAGACCTGAAATATTATACGAACTCGAAATCGCTTTCAGTCAGATTCCGGAAGGAAAAGAAATTCCATTCTGGATGGTGGACAGAATTTTCAGAAATTTACTAATTGATATAACAGGCAATACGCACCGTGCAGAATTTTGTATCGACAAATTATATTCCCCGGATAGTTCGACAGGACGTTTAGGCATTTTAGAATTGAGAGGATTTGACATGCCTCCCAATAAACAAATGTGTATTGTTCAACTTTTACTAATTCGTACACTGCTGGCCTGGTTTTGGAAAAAACCTTTTAAAGCAAAACTCGTTCGATGGGGAACTGAACTATACGACAAGTACATGCTTCCGCATTATGTGGAACAAGACATGAAAGATATTGCAGCTGATCTACAGGAAGCAGGCTACCCTTTCCAATTGGCATGGCTGGAGCCTTTCTTCGAATTCCGTTTCCCTCTTTATGGCAAAATAAACATTGCCGAAATAGAATTATTGTTGCGCATGGGAATTGAACCATGGCATGTACTAGGGGAAGAATCTTC
>JANYCO010000399.1 GCA_025360235.1 Cytophagales bacterium | reverse complement strand
GGTCGCTACTGCGTCTACACCTACTGTAGTATCTCTGCTTATTTTTTTACCATTGATTACAATTGCTCTGCTTTCTTTGTAACCAGCAATATATTTGTTTGGTGCATCAAGGAAATCAAGCGCAGCAATAAGATTGATAGCACTTGCATCGTATGTTTTTTCATCAGGATTTACTTTCAATCCGTTATCACCCGCCCATTTCAAAAGGATGTTCATATCACCATCTTTCAATACACAAGCTACTGTTTTGCCAAGAGCATTTTTAGGATCTGTTTTCCAACTCGCTGGTGCCATTACCTGATCTTCTCCATACGATTTACCCATTGTATAAAAAGCGATTGGTTGATAATCGGGACCAAGCGGTTCTAATTCTTTTGTAAGCGCTGCAAAGAAATACGGCATACCATCTCCCATGAAAGAAGCAAAAACCCCAGGAGTAGTAGGGTCATTTTTATAGCTCTGCGCAAATTTCACGATGTCCGCCATTGATTTAAAACAATCGTCCTGACGAATGATTTCTACCTGAAGTTTCGCTCCATCAATCAAAGACCCTTTTGTTGTCATAGCACCACCGTTGGCGTACATTAGAGGAAACTGAGAGTTCCATGCCATTACTTTCCATTGGATTTTAGTACCGCCGTTCACAGATACGTCTGAGGAAGGAAGTGCCAACATCGTAGCATTCCCTTTCAAAGAAGCTTCCGGAGCATCCGGCAACATTACCTTACCGATATCAGTAGATTCTTTAGCATCCTGAGGTCTTTTGTCCCACCAAAATACTTTAGCAGCAAACAGGCCTCCTAAGATTAGACCTATGATTAATAACTTACCTGAGGTTTTTACTTTTACAGACATAATTTTAATTGTTAATTATTAATGGTGAATGATTTATTTTCGTAATTCGTAATTTTTTTATTGAAGAAGGTCGTTATACCCACTATTATCAACCTTGCCAATTTCTCTTACCGGGATTGCAATTTTCACTTGAGAAGAAAGTTTCATTCCTTGTTCTGGGTTAAAAGATTCAAGCAATTTTAATCCTTGTTGTTCAGAAGTAGCATTGTCAAGATCTATCGAGCGCATAAAATCGCTTGAGTAGCTGATTGCTTTTTTCATATTGGCTAGTTTCCCTGCAATATCTTCTTTCAAGTATTCCATGGATTGTTCCACCAGTAATTTTTTCTCAGGATCTCCTTTGAAAATTTTCAAAGCAGAACTTAAAGCTTTATTTCCAGAGGTTACAGATTTGTATAGATCTTTTTTGAGCTCTAATTCGTTTTTGGAATCTTCAATTAAATACGCACTGTTTTTATGGATTTTAGTAAGGTAGTCACCGATACGCGCCAGGTTGTCACGTATGGGAGCAAGTTGTTTCACGTATTCCTGCAAACGGGCAATTTGTCTCGTTGCGTTGCCTAGTTCCGGAAGCATATTATTTTCCTGAGCAGCTTTTGCTTTGCTCAGCAATTTGTTCATCTCCTTTTCCTTTTCGTTGATCTTCATGTTGATCTTTTCTTTCTGAGCGTCTACATCGATCGATTGTTTGTAAAGCATTTCACGTTGCTTTTCCATATCGTTGATGTAATCTTCTGCAATGATGAAAGGGTCTAATTCTATTACAATACCAATCAGCTTTTTCATCAGCATTTCGTAGAAATAGAAAAACGCCAAACGTAATTTCCTATGTGTAACACAATACAGAAATACTCCGAGGGAAACGAGGGCTACTGCAAAATTGAAAGTATTCCAAACTACAGTGGTAAGAATTGGTAAAACATAGTACCCTATTAATGTAAGCAGACCCAAGCCAATGACGATTCCTACTTTACCTCCTGGTCTGTCCCAATACGATTTTAGCTTTTGAGTGGCGTCGCTGGGAAATATTTGTGTGGTTTCCATTTATTAAAATTTATATAATTATAGATTAGATTGAATTTTAAGTATGTCGTTGCTGATTTTGTTCAACATTGCTTCACAAGCAAGGTTATAACCATTTTTGTTGGTAGCCAGTCTTTTTTCTTCATCAGAGATTTCGGTTTTCATTGCGGCTATTTTTACTTGTGCGTCTGAGATTTCTTTAGTAAGTTTTTTTATTAGTTCAGAATTGTCAACAATTTTCTTTTCTAAATCAGTAACCGAACTTTTCTTGGTTTCAAGATCGGTATGACTTTTCTGATCAATGGCCTTTTCAAATTTCATTTTATCAGCAAGAATCACTTCTTTGTAATACGCTGCCGCTTCAATTAATCGCTGTTTGGTAAGCCCCTGAACACTCAAAGAAGCAAACGCCGCAGCGAATCTTGCTTTTTCATCTGCTATATGTGCTTCCAACGTTTCCTGAACTTTACAAAATTCGTAATAGTCAGGACCAGGCATATTAGATTGCTCAAACAACTTATCAAAATGTTTTTCAAACTTATCGATGTCTTGTTGGTTAAGACTTGCCAACGGAATGTTACTGTTTGCAGGATTTTTAAAATTTCCGGTAACAATTTGTTGATTATTGTTAGTAGTAGTATTTTCTGTTGGAGTTTCGTCGATTTCAACAAACACTCCAAGTGCTTTCTTAAAAAAACTTGCCATATTAGTTACTTAGGATTGAATCAGGTTTATTAGCTATAAAAAT
>JANYCO010000378.1 GCA_025360235.1 Cytophagales bacterium | reverse complement strand
TTTTACTTCCTCCTTTTACTTTTTTCTTACCTAAACGTTTGGTCGAATGTTCTAAAAAATGATATACCCTGCTTCGGGCAACACCTTTAAAATTGCGCACTCCCAATTGCCAAAGCTTCATAGAGAAATCCGGGTCAGAATAAAACCCTGGAGAAAATTCTACACTATAGCCACCTACTGCATTCCAAATATCCCGGTGTACTATACTTGGAGGCCATGAAGAGCCGTTCCAATCCTGCATAGGAAGTGTTTTATATTTTTCCAGTAATTCTGCCTCGCGAAATTCCGTTGGAGTTGTACCGAAAGAATAGGGGGCAATCGCAATTTTCTTTCCTGCATCAAAAGGTTCGATAGCGGTAGCAGAGATAAAAAATAAATTATCGGGTAGTTGTTTAATTTCTTCCAGAAGAAATTTATCCCATTCAGGACAAACATACATGTCGTCGTTTATATAAAGAATGTAATCTGTTTTTGCAAGTGCAGCAGCAGCGTTTAAAGCATAACAAACACCTATGTTTACATCACTGTGCGTATGTGTAATTTTCTGTTGCTCCGCCCAGGCTTTTGTTCCATCAGCCCCTTCGTTGATGTGCAAAATAAGTTGATGCTGGTAAGTGCTGTTTTTAAGAATGCTGTTGATACAAAGCTGCAGCATTTCAAGATTATTCCAGGTAGGGATTAGGATAGTAAATACAGGAGAACCCACGGTTTCGTGTATATGTTTAGTATAATGTATCTTTTTTATCATCGGATAAATTAATTTGATGATTTGGTGATTTGATAATTTGATAATGTTCTTGATTTAGAATTTTCCTTAAAAGAAAAGACATCATCAAATCACCAAATTTTCAAATTATCAAATCAAATTAGTCATAAAACAACCACTTCACGCCAAATTCAAATGACCTGGGCATGCCCGTGTAGTAGGGAGTAATGAAGTAACCTGGTTTAGGTAATCCCATATTTGCATGAGAAAATTTCAAAAATAGAAAGGCTCTTTTTATTTGAGTATTCAGGAATACATCTCCAAGCAGATAGCCGTCTATGTAATTAAAATTGCTCGTTTTGTCACTTAGCTTGAACTGCTGTGTGGCAGGAGAATAAGCGTTTCCGTAATAACCGGATTTCCAGGAAAGGTCTACACCAAATTGGAGTCTTAACGCTTTCTTGAAAAGTGCTCCATAAACATAAACTTTTGTTTGATTGAATAATTCCGGTACTCGAATAATGTCGGCTCCGGTTACTTTTGTATAACGCAAATAATTTTCCAGGTAGAGAATTTTATAATTGATCCGACCTGTAAAACCTATAGTAGCCATTTGCACCGCTTGAGCACTTTGTTTTGGCAAAGCCGTGGTATCGTAATAAATCAGATTAGAAATGTTTGTATAGTTTACAAAAGGAGAAAAGAATAAATTTCTAACTTTAAGAATTCCATTTACATAAAAGTAATCGGTAAGGGTGTTTGAAAAATTATTATCCCACTGGTAACTGTTGCTTACATTTTTAAGTTGAAACAAGGTTGGAGAATAGAATATTCTATTGTAACCTGCTTCTAAATATTTTGAAAGAAAATCGGCTTTGATCAAATAATCGCGGCCAAGATAATATTCAGCTTTTACAGATAGAATGGTAGTGTCCGTGAATCTGTATTCGGCTTTTCCACCTACAAAATTTTCGCTGAATCTTCGAACTACAACGTCTGCATAGTTGGATTGAATATAGCTGAAATCCTTTCTCCGAAAGTAGCCCATATAAAACAATTTCGAAGCAGATCCCTTGATGCCTATTTTATTTTCATATAATTCAGAAAATAATCTGTCATGCGTGTTCAGTGTATCATAGGTGGTAGCAGGGTAATACTTTGAGTTATAATTGACGTTGTTTACATCGTATAAGTAATTGTCATCATATCGGATAGTGGTGGTGCTGTAATCGAATTGATGAAATAGTTGAAGGGCTTTTTTAGAAGTAATAGAATATTCGTTATAAAATCTGAAATTGCTAGACTTGTTGTACGACCGAAGATGGGTTTTTCTTGTGAATGAATTTGGTAAGGAATACAATTGAGCTTTTTCCAGTTTGTAGTCAAACATGTCTTTTTTCGATTCATTTGTGTCTACAAAAATTCCTCCTGTTTCATATTGCTGGTGATCCAAATGAGTAGCGCTGAACAAAAAAGTGTATCGTTTATTTTTGCTGAAGTAGGAAGTATGCGCTTCAAAAGAATAATGTGTCATTTGCAATTCTTTTGCATTCCCTACCGCTATTTGCTTTATGGATACCATTCTTTTAAGTTGGAAACCCGCATTCCAGTTTGGTTTTATATTTTGAGTATGCCCCACTTCCAGTGATTGCTGACCACGGCTTCCCTGAATATAAAACAATTTTGTGAAGGGAGATTTGGTATCGTAAAAATGGATCTTGTCAGGATCATAGCCGTATTCTGTTAATGTATTTAACCCTATTTTTTTTCCTATTGATGTAGGAGGTTCGTAGTAGATTCTATTTAATGGAGTGCCCAGATTGCCAAGATCCTGATATAAAATCTTGTTTTTAAAGTAAAAATTGTAATTGTGAAGGTTAAGCAAAGAGGTATCCACATTATTTTTGCGGTTAGTGTTATTTACAATATCTTCCTTGGTAAAATGTTGAGTGGTTTTCGACCCGTAAAGTTCCTTGGTACTATCGTCAAGTATCTGACAATAACCCGAAAAGGAAACAAAAAGGGATATAATAAAGGTATTTGCAAATTTACGCACCTGCGAAATTAATAATAAGTTTATTAAATGTAAGTAGAATTTATTTGTGGTTAAGAGGGTTTTTGTATATTTCGTTTGCTAAGTTATATTATTTGATGTTTTGAAACCGTTTAACGGACAAAACAATACTCAGGATTAAACAAGAGACAATACTAAACGAACAGGTTAAGCTTTAAATTTTTTATCAATTTGGATACAATACAACAAATATATGGGATCTGTCATTTAAGTGTCGTTCCCATTAGAATGGAACCTTCCGACAAAGCCGAAATCGGTTCACAACTTTTATTTGGCGAAATCTTCACTGGTACCAAAAAGACAGAAGATTCTAAATGGATCTACATCGAAACAAAATTTGATGAATATTTGGGATGGATTGATTCAAAACAATATAAGGAAGTAAGTAAGGAATATTTTGATACTTTTAATAATACACCTTCGCCTTTATCTAAAGGACTTATGGGAATAATAAAGGGTGATAAAAGGTTCGTTCCTATAATGATGGGAAGCACATTGCCTTTATTGAAAAATAATTCAGTAAGGTTAGATAATGAATATTTTCAGTTTGAAGGGGAGTTTATATATCCTCAAAAAACGAATGCCGTTGCGATAGAGCAAACGGCTCGTTTCTATCTTCATTCCCCGTATTTGTGGGGTGGAAAATGCCACTTCGGGATCGACTGTTCGGGGTTTGTTCAGCAAGTATATAAGATCAATGGCTATGATTTGCCGCGTGATAGCTTTAAGCAGGCGGAAGAGGGGCGAACAATAGCATTTGAGGATCTTTTAGCAGGAGATTTAGTTTATTTTCATAATGTAAACGGACGTATCGTTCACGTTGGGATTGCGTTACCCGGGAATCAAATCATCCATGCTTCAGGAGAAGTAAGAATAGACATTCTTGATGCGCATGGCATATTTAATGTTGACCGGAAAATATATACGCACAAGCTTTCTTTAATTAAGAGGGTGTTAAACGAGTAGAAATTTATTTCGGAGAAAATGGTATCTTTGGAGGAAACAGGAAGAGTAAACAGGGGACAGAGGAGGAAGGTAAAAGAGGATTAAATTAAATAGTAAGTATTATGCAAAAATTAAAAATATCACTTTTGGCTTTGATGGCTTTGGTAGTAGTTCAGACTTTCATCAGGGCAGAATTCAAAACTCAAAACTTAATACTCAATACTCAGGACT
>JANYCO010000344.1 GCA_025360235.1 Cytophagales bacterium | reverse complement strand
CTGCGATAACCAAAATCCAAATTAGATAAACAACGGCTAAATTGAAGCCAAAGCCTTTTAATTCTTCTACTCTAAATGGTAATGCAGGTAAAATCATTTTTTGCCACCCAAAACCTGTAAATTCGGCAACTATCAATGCTAATAAATGTATGAGATAAATGTGAATGATGTAAAAGAAAAATGGAACTCTTCCAAATACAGAAAAGAAATTTACAACTCTACCTTTTAGTTTTTCAGTATTTGCTAAAAATAGAAAAGCTCCTCCTAATGTTACCAATAAAAAGTCAAGAGAAGGTGGGTATTTGCTTAGGTTAAAAAATGAAAATATGGTTTGTCCTAAATTGCCGTAATCTTTCCATGGTAACAAGTTGCCATAAATATTTGTGCCCCGTAGTATCACAAAAGATATAATGGCAGTAATCCCAATGATGTTAAATAGTTTCTTACGTTTTAAAGGGTCGTAAGACTTGTCATAAAACGAACCAAAGCAATAGCCCAAAGACATCACAGCAACCCAAGGAATTATTGAATAGCCAACTCTGAAAATATGGTCTGGTGTAGTCAAAAATGGTTTACGTTCATGTAAAAAAGTCCAAAGAATACTACTGTCAAAATGAATATTGTCAAGTAGGTTATGCCCAAAAATTAGAACACAGCTAAAAATTAGTATCAACTTTTTAGGAAGGTGTATAAGTCCCGCTAAGATAATCATACTTATTCCTAACGACCATATAACTTGAAAATGCACAGATTTAAAAGTAATGTCAAAACACCAACCGAAATTCATAACTACAAGTTCTACAAAAACTAACCACAATCCTCTTTTCAGTAAGAAATTAGATAACTCTATTGGTGATTTTCTTCGCCCAATTATAAAGGCAGAAAGTCCTGCAAGAAAACTAAATGCTGGTGCACAAAAGTTAGTAAGAAACCTTGTCAAGAAAAGCGAAATATTTGTGAGTGTCGGGTCAGTTGGGTCAAAAAGGTATGACGAATTATGAAAGTAATCTCTCACATGGTCAATTGCCATTACTACTATCACTAAACCTTTTAATAGGTCGACTGATTCTATTCTTGGTTTAGACAATGATGACATTTACTTTAATTTAAATTAAGTTCAAAGTTACTCAGTACTTACTTAAACAGCGCGAGTCGGTCATTTCGGTTCTCATTTGTCCAACGTTATTTATTTTTAATGAAGTCGAAGTTGTCCTTGAAGTCGTTCACTTGTCCAAGCGGTATATCTTGGTTTGTAGTTTGTCAATCATTATTTATTATGAAACACAAATTTGTCCCGGCCACATTGCCACCAACGTTTATGTATGAAACGTGGCTGGGCTTTCGAAGTGCTGTCCTGTCCCACGACACTAAACGTAATTTGAAAAACTAAACTACAAATTTACACTGAACCCCAGCCATGTTTTATACATTTTGTTGGCAGTCGTTTTTAGTCCCGCTTTATAAATATGAAATCTCCACCTTCGTCTCCTGTCTCTTGAATAACACCTAATTGTGGAACTGTACTTGTATTATTTAGAACTGCTGTCTCAACACTAAAAAAGAGTTGTCGGGTTGTTAAATACTTGCTCGTATTTTCGCTCAGTCTTTTAACTAGATATTGCATAAACTTACTCTCGTCAGGCACTGTGGTCAATGTCCCACTTGTCATAGCTTTTCTGCTTGGAAGCTGATATATCTTTGACACTCCGTATTCATTGATCTCTGAATTTACTTCCCGTGTTTTGAATATACTACCGCTAAAGCATGCGTCACTCACAAGCAATGTATGCTTGGATTGAATTCCAGCGATATAATCCCTGATAGTGCTATTGGCTATCCAGCTACCCTTGTCATCAGTCTTAGAATCAGAGGGCAACCAATAGCCAACCTTCAATCGTTCGTCCCAGTAACCATGACCTGCATAGAAAATGAGTAGATTATCTTTTGGTGTAATCTTCTTCGCTAATTCTTCCAACGCCTGAATGATTTCCGTTCTTGTCGGATTTTTTAGAAGGGTTGAATTTGTATTAAGAAACGCATACTTTGTTAATAAGACGTCCCTAAAAGAAGAGGCATCTTTTATGGGTTTGTTTAAGTTCGAAAGATTCGGTGATGCAAACTGGTAATTGTCCACACCAATAAATAGAGTATAGTAATTCGGTACACCACTAATAGCATTACTATTTTCAGTTTGTACTATGCTATTATTTGCAGTTCGAGCCTCCGCACTTTCAGATACTCCGGCTTTAATTAAAACAGGCTGACTGTTTGACCCAACGGTTTTAATTTCTTTTAATCCAATTGAAAGCTTTATCCTCTCTGATGTCCCCTGTATTTTTTGACCCGGTTGTATTGTCGAAGAAGAGGTAAATGAAGTTTTCGAATTACCCAAATTTAGCTTAATTGATTCACTGTCACCAAAAATAACAACATCTTGTGCACTCGCAGTAAGTCCCAAAAATGTCAAAAATAAAATACTAAATAACCTCATAAGCCTATCTTGAAATTGGAACATTTCTAAACTGAAACGATTTGTCATTGTCATTATATGTATCGCAGCCTGAGCCAGACGGTATTCTGATTTTTAGCAGGGGAATACTCGTTAAATCTGTAGGGATGTTGTCATAAATGTACTGAGATCTTACTGGTATCCCTTTTATCATGTTTTTTTCGTAATCAATTGGTGTATCTCCAAGTTTTCCATTACTAGGCCCATATTCATTTCCTGATGTATCAAATAAACTTGCATACCCCTTTTCTTTGACAAGCCTTGATGAACAATCAAATAATGATGTAACGAGAAAATCTATTGTCACTCTTCCAGCAACTCCTTTAACAGATACCAATTCAACCTTAGAACATTTAAGGTCTATTGGTTCAGGAAGAGGAGCTGATTTCAACACGGCCTCCACACGAAACACTGCATCACCGTCATAATAAGACACTTCTTGTGACGCATCCCAAACTATTTTTTTGCTCAATCCTGCTTTAATATTTTTAACATCACCCGTAACGAATTTTAATTCATCACTGAAAGTACTTCCTCCATCCTTTGACATTAAAAGCTTTACATAGTATGGTTTTCCTGCCTGATCATTTAAGTCATATGTAATTGAAACTTTGGAACCAACTTGTGTTGCTTTAACATTGCTAACTTGCTGTGAAAAAGCTTTACTGTGCATAATTACAGCAATCACAATAATAAATAGTCTTTTCATTGATTAGTTTTGTTTAAATTGAATTTATTTTGAAATATTATTTCTCTTCTTGATAAAAATTCTTCTCTACCTATTTTCTCCTGATGAAACTCTTTTTCAATTTCTAGTATCGCGATTTGTTCATCAAATTTAAAAATCAACTGTCCAAGGAATGAAACCTTTTTGTCCAATGATTTGATGTTATCAAATTGCATTTTATAGATTTGATTTTCTTCACGAAACCGAATGATATCATTTTTCATCTCATCAGTAAGTAGGGTGTAAATCGATTCGTCTGAAATAAACCTTTCGTATAAATCCGGTATCGTTAAATATGTGTATCTAATTGAGTCAATATTTTCAATGGGTTCATGAGTAAGTTTTTTCAGGGTAATCATCATCTGTGATACTGAAGAGTAGATATTTTTAGCGTGAAAGTAATTGTCGTAATATTCCTTAGTTAAACTCAAATAGTTTATCAACCTACTTTTTCTTGCTTCTTCATCTAGTCTAGTAGTAACCAAAGTTGCTATTAAGAAACCAACACACGTAACAATAATCCCTATGAATATGTCTAGAATCTTATCATTTCTTGTTTGTCTGTCGGTTATGAGTATGATTCTTATCAAAATAAGGATAATGAATGTGAAAAGTAATGCGTATATGTAATCCATAATCGTCTAAAAAATGACTGCCAACGGTTTGCAGCTACAAGAAGTTGGCGATTTCGGAGACGAAAACTGTCTGCCCGCACTGCACTTGATACGAAGCACAAAACTTCATTTAACCAATGAACCGCCAATTTCTTGTAGGTGCTGTTAGCGGTTCGTTGTTTTTCTCGTTCGTCAAAGTCCGTTTTTTTGAAGCCAATTAAGTGAGTATTCTGCAATTTCTTTCCAACCGTTGTCCACAATAAGTGAATGTCCACGACCTTCAAATAATTTAAAGTCAGAAATC
>JANYCO010000334.1 GCA_025360235.1 Cytophagales bacterium | reverse complement strand
AATTAATTTTTTCCGCTTTTCGGGATTATTGATTATGTCTTGAAGAGGTTTGGGTAGTTTGTTAAATTCGTCACTAAGAAAGTCAAATTGAAATACATGGTCATCTAACAAGTTAGCCCCATTTTTTATACGGTCGTGCATTACTTCTACATCTTGCCTGTCTAGAGTTGAAGCCCATATATTGTATTTGTTTGTAAGGCCATGTAGCAAATTCCCCGTTCCGGCTGCACAATCCCAAACATAATATTCGTCTTGCCAATCTTCTCCCAATGCGTCAGATAAATATTTTTGGGAAAGCTCGACCCAAATTTGAGGAGTAAAGAAACTTCCTTTTCTTTCCCTTACATCTTGTGGCACGAGTAAATCTCGTCTTTCAACAATGTAGTCCCAATATTCCTCTTTTGGTGGGCGGTCGTATTTGTTCCAAAATTGTGTATGTGCAACTTGTTTGTCGGTGAAGTCTGCGAGCTTACTGCTGAACATTCCCGCTTCATCGATTTTTCGGTCAAGTTCATAGTGGTCGTGTCGCAGCAATACAAACAATTTCTCTTTAAGCGTATTGTTTTCTTGTGAAAGTAAATCGGCAAGATAGAAGTCACCATCTATAATACCATTCCTTTTTGCTGCTTCCCAGTTTACAGCAATGGTCGGCTTTACGGTCTGCAACCATTTGTTGTAAATAACCATAAAATTGTTTTTGTCAATTCTGGTTTTTGTCAATCCGAATTTTCCAACTATGAAATTTACCTTGATAAATTTCTTTAGCTCACGGTCGTCATTCAGAAAATTAAAAAGTAGGGCTTTACTGTCAATTACCGTTTTAACTTTTTCGTGAATGAATTTAAACTCTTTTGTGTCGTGGTTTGAAGGCGTTACGTTCCAGTTAAAGTCGTTTATGTAAAAAACCTCGTGGATGTCATTGTAAGGAATAAAAGCAATTTTTTCACCATCAAAAGCACCTAACATTGTAGGCGGTAAAAATTTGTCAAAAGTTCTCGCCTTTCCAATTGTCAGTATGAGCTGAACAATTGATTTATAAATGTCTGACGAGCCCTTTTTCGCTTCTGCCCAAAGTAAAGACTCTTGTTCAAATAGTTCTTTTTCGCTTTGGTGCATACAAACGCAGAAGTCCACGTTACCAATTTCTTTAGTGCTGTCATATATCCAAAAGTAGTCTTTGGCTACTTTATTTTTTATTTCACCTTCTCTTACATTTTGATACTTCATTAGTCAGCTATGTTCGTTTGCAACTAGTAATAATTGTGTTTAAAAATAGTCATTTTAGTCTTTGTCCCGAAACCGCTTAGTCGTCTAAGGTTAATTTGCTGAAATGGTCAGATTACCTGTCGTTACGTTTCGTTTTTAGTCAATCGTTATGTCGTCTGGAAGTCGCGGGTGGGGGAGGCAGGCTCTTTTGCATTGCTTTGGTTTGAGTGTCGGATATGCGGCAATGCAAATGTGCCTGACTGTGCGGAATGAAACTGTAAACTGTCCGGCAGCAATTACACACAACATTCTTATATACGCATTGCCTCTATTTCCCATTTAGTTTCAAGCCCTCTGAAAATATTCTTTTTTGACTAAATACCCCTAATTCACTCATTTTCAAGTTGCGTATTCCCATTTGTAAACAATTGTTATACTTGCGCATTTTCATTTGCAGTTTTTAGTCGATTGCGTATTTTTATTTACAATACTTTTTATAGTTCAAAATTGTCTAACGGACTTTTAACTTGCTCCATCCCTTTTGAGGTAATATGGGTATATATCTCTGTCGTTTTGCTTGATTCATGCCCTAACAAAACTTGTATATACCTTAAATCCGTACCCCTTGAGTAGCGAAGCTGTGTCTCAACGTATGTACCGTAGCATCTTTTATAATTTTCGCCTTCCTACAAGCCGAAAAAAATATTTCTTGAACACTTCTTGTTGAGTATGTTCCGCCAAACTGCCCTTCAAATAAATACTCTTTGGGTTTATATTCTTTAAAATAGCTTCTCAATTTTACTAATACTTTTTCAGATAACAAAGTTATTCTATCCTTTTTTCCTTTTGCCCCTTTGACATGAATTACCATTCTGGAAGAGTCTATATCTTTAATTTTCAAATTTATAAGTTCACTTATGCGAAGTCCTGCGGAATAAATAAGCAACAAAATACCCCCGTTCCCCGTTCTTCTTAGCTTGTAGCTAAGAAGCCTATACTATGAGGCGTTCCGCCGGGCTACGAAGCAATAGATAAAAAATAAGTCTGTCATCCTTTCCCGGCCAAAGACCTAACAGTATAATTAAGCACGTAGCTAAAAGCTACGGCAAACTTCGTGAAGTTTGTTGTAGCTTTTAGTAGTTGACAGTCATCCTTCACCATGTTTTTTGCATCCTGTAGTAATGCACAAGCGTACTGCATCAGGTTTTAGGTATCTTGAACTAGCGGGCAAGCACCCTTCACGAGTTTTTTTGCATTGTGCAAGTAGTGCACAGGCATACCACATAAGGTTTTAGTCGTCTTGAAGTAGCAGACAAGTACCCTTCATGAGTTTTTTTGCATTATGCAAGTAGTGAGGGATGAAGGATGTAGCATGAGTACAGAGTTTTTTCTGTCTACTGTTGCTCTTGCTGACCTGAATCTAGTAGCCTGGTGTCAGCAAGAGCAACAGCAACAGTAATGAGGATGTCTCTGTTCACGGTTTCTGTTTACAAAGAAGGGTGAACGGTAAACCATGAACCGTGAACAGGGTTCGTTTGAATAGACAAATAATGCTTAGTCCGTAGATTCCATTTTGAAAGTGTACGGCTTAGCAATCTGAATATTTTTCTCATTCATCATGAAATAACTAAAATTGTCATAGTCAAAATGAAAATTATTGTTTCTTCCTATAGTATTTACATCATGATTAAGAAGAATTATTAGTTCTTTGATTTTTTTAATACTCAATTCATCGAGTTGGTTTAATTCAAATGATGCCGATAGCCATTCATTTGAATTATTGTATAAGTAATAGCATTTGCTTATATAAATAGAAAAAAATTCCTTTTGAGAAAGTTCCTTTTTATATAATCCGTTTCCTTCAGATTTGAATTGTTTTATATTTAACTCATCGAAATTAAATACTCCTTTATCAACTTCAAAAAGTTCACAGAAATTATTTACTAATATTGAGTATTTATCCATAACTGAATAATTATTTCGTTAAATCATCTTCTATTTTTTGTTTCCTCATATTTTCCTTTTTTTCATTGTAATATTTTAGCAAAACAATATCAGAAACCCTGACGCCTAAGCGCCCCCTTTTTCCTCCATCTGAAACGTTTGTAACAGCAAATTCAACCTTAGAGGTTTTAATAATAAAGCCATATTCATCTATCTTCTTGGGTTTAAAAACTGAAATAAGGTTAGAATAAATGTTGTCATTTTGTGAATCTGTTAGTACAATAATAGTAAATGAATATAAAGTATTAGATTCTGTAAAATGACAATCTGTAATAAAGTATACTCTTTCATTTGGATGAGCTGAAAGACAATTTTTAGCATCATAACTTTCCTCATATGAATTGGGCCCGCAATTATCAAAACAAGTAACGACAGAGCAATTCGATAAACTTGTAAATCTTG
>JANYCO010000331.1 GCA_025360235.1 Cytophagales bacterium | reverse complement strand
GGGGCATTTTTGATCTTCTTAATACCCATATTTATTCTATTTAACCTCCTTTTTGTTGTGGTCTGGTTATTCAAAAAACCACTTTCTATTTGTTTATTATCGTTAACCGTCATTTTGATAGGGTATAAATTTATTGACCGCACTTTTGCTTTCATGGAAAAAAACAATGTGGGGAGAGATCTTAGGGTTCTAAACTGTAATGTTAGAATTTTTAATGTTTATGACCACCTCCGCGACAAGAACTTTAGTTCATCGAAAGAAATGTTGAAATGGGTAACAAATTTTGATACCGATCTGGTTTGTCTGCAGGAATTTTATCACAGCGAGACAGATTCTGTTTTTTTTACTAAACAGATTATCAGTAAAAAATTTCCTTATTCTTATTTTGAACCTTTTTTAATTATAAGGCGACAACACTTTGGAATGGCCATATTTAGTAAGTTTCCCATAGTAAACTCAGGAGAAATTAAATTCAGGGAAAATTCTAATAATCAAATTATTTTTGCTGATGTCAAAATAAAAAAAGAAACAGTAAGAGTATACAATATTCACCTCCAGTCCATGTCTATTGATGAAAATGATATTGTGAACTCCGGATTTAATGATGTATCAAGAGGAAAATTGGTAAATATTTTACTCCGGTATAAAAATGGAAGTATACAAAGAGGTCGTCAGGTAGACGAACTGGTAAAACATATAAAAACTTGTCCTCATAAAGTTATTGTCTGCGGAGATCTTAATGAACCCCCATATGGTTATGCTTATGAAACCCTGAGCGATCAGTTGGATAATGCTTTCCAAAAGGCTGGTAAGGGGCTAGGGGTAACGTATCATGGCAAATTGCCTTTTCTGAGAATTGACAATCAGTTTTTTGGTAAAGGATTAAAAGTAAATAAATTTACCATCCATAAAGAAATGAACTATTCCGATCACTATCCTATCTCTGCTTCCTATGTTTTTGATAAGCCTTGAGATAGAGCGAAAGGATTTGTAGAGAAATGTTAAATTTGCATAATGAAGGAAAAGTTAAAAATTTATAATACCCTATCTAGGACAAAAGAATTATTTGAACCTATCAACGCACCTCATGTAGGTATGTATGTCTGCGGACCTACTGTATACGGGGAAGCGCATCTGGGCAATGCCCGTCCGGCAATAGTTTTCGATGTTGTCTATCGTTATCTTCTTCACCTTGGGTACAAAGTGCGTTACGTTAGAAACATTACGGATGTTGGCCACCTCGAACAAGACTCCGACGATGGCGAAGATAAAATTGCTAAAAAAGCACGTCTTGAAAAATTGGAACCCATGGAAATAGTGCAGCTCTACACAGATGCCTATCATGAGGTGATGAAAAAATTAAATGTAAAACCCCCAAGCATCGAACCTCACGCTTCTGGCCATATCACAGAGCAGATAAGCATGGTGGAAGAAATAATTAAAAATGGATTTGCTTACGAAAGTAATGGCTCCGTTTATTTTGATGTAGAAAAATACGCCAAAAACAGCGACTACGGAAAACTTTCCGGCCGTATTGTAGAGGACTTGCTTTCCGGTACACGCGACCTGGAAGGACAAAGTGAAAAAAGAAAATCGGCTGATTTCGCGCTTTGGAAAAAAGCATCTCCCGAACATATCATGCGTTGGGTTTCACCATGGAGCGATGGTTTTCCAGGGTGGCATTTAGAGTGTTCGGCCATGAGCAGTAAATATCTTGGAAAGCAATTTGATATTCACGGTGGTGGTATGGACCTGATGTTTCCTCACCACGAAAGTGAAATCGCACAATCTCAGGCTTGCAACAAATGTAGCCCGGCGAAATACTGGCTACACAATAATATGATTACCATCAACGGACAGAAGATGGCGAAATCATTGGGGAATTTTATTACGATGAACCAATTGTTTTCAGGCTCTAGTCCTATGTTACATGGGGCTTACAGCCCTATGACCGTAAGATTCTTTATTCTTCAAGCGCAATATCGTGGTACGTTAGATTTTTCTAATGAGTCGTTGGAAGCGGCGAATAAAGGCTACAAAAAAATCATCAATGGTCTCCGTATTTCAAAAAAGCTCATTTATATTGAAAGCGAAAAACCAAAAGATGTCAAATTAAACGAAGAACTGCTCAAGCTGATCGATCAGTGTTTTGATGGTATGAACGATGATTTTAATACTGCGATAACCATCGGACATTTATTCAATTTGTTAAAGAAAATAAATTCAATTTACACAGGGAGTATTGAAACTGGTGTTATTGAAAAAGAAGTGTTCGATAAGACAATCTCTACCTATGGTACGATGGTAGAAAATATTTTAGGACTGACAGAAGAAAAGGCTACCGATATGGAAGGCTTTATTACCGCACTTATCGAGCTGTATAAAGATGCGAAAGCAAACAAACAATACGACAAAGTAGATATGATCCGTGCGCAATTTAAAACACAAGGAATTGTATTGAAAGACATGAAGACGGGAGTGGATTGGGGGTATGAAGAATAATGGATAATGATTAATTGTTAATGGTTAAAATAAAAACAATGAATAATTTTAATAAACTGTTTTGTGTTTTGTGTTTTGTGTTCTTTCTTTCTTCTTGTGGCGATGGGACTGATTCGGAGAAGGACAGTGTTGTTGTGGATAAGCCAGTTGTGGCAGCTCCAGCTTTCAATCAGGACAGTGCTTATACTTTTATAGAGAAGCAAGTTTCGTTTGGTCCAAGGATTCCTAATACTACTGCGCAATTACAATGTGCAGAATATCTTGTAAAAAAATTAAAAGGCTTCAATGCTCAGGTAATCGAACAGAATTTTGAGGTGAAGGCTTTTGATGGCAAAATGCTTCGGTCTAAAAATATAATTGCTTCTATAAATCCAGCAGTTACAAAAAGAATATTACTTGGTGCACATTGGGACACTCGTCCATGGTCGGATGAAGATAAAAAGAGTCCGAATAAAACCTTTGATGGGGCCAACGATGGGGGAAGTGGAGTGGGCGTATTACTGGAGATAGCCAGAGTAATAGGAAGTTCAGAGAAAAAACCTGCTGTTGGTATTGATATTATTTTATTTGATACAGAAGATTACGGAAAGAGCGAACATAAAGATTCTTATTGTTTGGGTTCTCAATATTGGGCAAAAAATAAACATGTAGCAAACTATTCTGCTTACTATGGAATTTTATTGGATATGGTAGGAGGAAAGGATGCGAAATTTAATAAGGAAGGTACTTCAATGGAATATGCACCGAGTATAGTAAATAAAGTTTGGGACCAGGCTGCTGCTTTAGGCTTTAACCAGTACTTCATTCATCAACCCGCTGCCGCACTTACCGATGATCATTTTTATGTAAATGAGTTTGGGAAAATTCCAATGATCGATATTATAGAATACAGTAATGGGAAGGGTTTTGCAGATTCCTGGCACACTCAGAACGACAATATGAAAGTAATCGATAAAAATACGCTGAAGGCAGTTGGGCAGACTTTATTGCAGGTAGTATATAATGAGTAAAATTTTGTAAATTTGCGGTTTACATTGAAAACCCATTATGTCTGAGATTCAGGAACAAGTAGAAAATAAGTTGGCGATCGAAGAGCTGGATCCAAAACACTTTATTATTATCAAAGGCGCGCGGGTAAATAATCTGAAAAACCTCAGCGTAGCCATTCCAAGAAATAAACTTGTTGTAGTTACCGGACTTTCCGGTTCAGGTAAATCTTC
>JANYCO010000325.1 GCA_025360235.1 Cytophagales bacterium | reverse complement strand
CATACTGTCTGCCTTCACAATCATATCACCACGACTAACGTCAATGTTATCTTCCAAAAGAAGTGTAACCGACATAGAAGGTAGAGCTTCCTGAAGTGGTCCGTTTAATGTATCGATCGATTTTATTTTTGTTTTGATGTTGGAAGGCAATGCCACCACTACATCTCCTGGCTTTAAAACGCCACCTTCTACGCGTCCTGCGTAGCCACGATAATCGTGGTACTCCGTAGTGTGCGGACGAATTACATATTGCACAGGGAAGCGGCCATCTGTGAAATTATGGTCTTCATCAATGTTTACAGTTTCAAGTGTACGCAATAATGTTTCTCCTTTATACCAGGTCATGTTCTCAGAAGGATCCACTACGTTATCGCCCATCAAAGCCGATATTGGAATGAACTTAATGTCTGGAATATTCAGACCTTTTGCAAAATCTGTATAATCTGCTTTTATCGATTCAAATGCTTGTTCGCCGAAATTCACTAGATCCATTTTGTTTACACAAACAATAATATGTTTGATCTGTAAAAGAGAAGCAATGATAGAGTGACGACGTGTTTGTTCGATTACACCGTTACGTGCATCAATCAGGATAATAGCCAGGTTAGCAGTAGAAGCACCTGTCACCATATTTCTTGTGTATTGAATATGGCCAGGAGTATCTGCAATGATGAATTTTCTTTTGGGTGTAGCAAAATAACGGTACGCCACATCAATTGTGATTCCTTGCTCTCTTTCAGAACGAAGACCGTCCGTAAGTAGAGAAAGATCCACATAACCTTTTCCTTTCCTGTTACTCGCCTCTTCAATCGCTTCTAACTGATCTTCAAAAATTGATTTTGAATCAAATAACAATCTACCTATTAAAGTACTTTTTCCATCGTCAACACTACCAGCGGTAGTAAAACGAAGTAAATCCATATTCAGGTAGTTGTCGATATCTTGTGCTTCTGTCATTTTTGTAATTTTGGATGTTGAATGCTGAGTTATGAATTCATTGCTCATTCATAATTCATAATTTAAAATTAATACCTTTTAGAAATAGCCTTGTTTTTTTCTGTCTTCCATTGCCGCTTCAGAGCGTTTGTCGTCTGCGCGGGTACCACGTTCTGTTTGTCTTGCGGCGGCTACTTCTTTGATGATGTCATCCAAATTATCTGCCGTAGATTCTACAGCTCCTGTACAAGTCATATCTCCAACGGTACGGAAACGTACGATTCTGTCTTCGTATTTTTCTCCTGGTAATAAAGTAATGAAATCAGACTTTGCTAATAATGTTCCTTGTCTGTCTACTATTGTTCTCTTATGGGTAAAGTAAAGATTTGGAATCGGAATATTTTCAGTAGCTATGTATTGCCAAACGTCCATTTCAGTCCAGTTTGAAATCGGGAATACACGGAAGTGTTCGCCAACATGTTTTTTACCGTTGAAGATGTTCCATAGTTCAGGGCGTTGATTTTTCGGATCCCACTGACCAAATTCATCTCTGTGAGAGAAGAATCTTTCTTTGGCTCTTGCTTTTTCTTCGTCTCTTCTTGCACCACCAAAACAAGCATCGAATTTGAATTCTTCTATCGTTTCAAGAAGCGTAACGGTTTGTAAAGAGTTACGACTAGGATTCAATCCCTTTTCTTCTACGGCTGTTCCTTTGTTGATTGAATCCTGCACGTAACGAACAATTAATTTTGCTCCTACCATTTCTGCCAGTTCATCGCGGAAATCCAATGCCTCCTGAAAATTATGGCCAGTATCAATATGTACTAGAGGAAAAGGTATTTTCGCCGGACCAAATGCTTTCTGAGCAAGTTTCACCAGACAAATAGAATCTTTACCTCCGGAAAAAAGTAATGCAGGTTTTTCAAACTGTGCCGCTACTTCTCTCATGACGTATATGGCTTCCGCCTCAAGCTGTTTCAAGTGTGTCAGATGGTGACTCATAACTCTAATTGTTAATTATTAATTGTTAATTATGAATGACAACATCGATTCATAATTTAAAATTCAGTATTAAATTTTTATCTTTTTGTAGATTGCTTCAAGAATTTCATTCTTGCACTCTTCCAGACTTTTCTTGTCGGTATGAACTTCTATCGCAGGTTTTTTTGGTGCTTCGAAAGGAGCATCTAAGCCTGTGAAATTTTTAATCTCTCCATTACGCGCTTTTTTGTATAGACCTTTTACATCTCTTTGTTCGCAGACTTCAAAAGGAGCATTTATATATACTTCAAAGAAATCTCTTTCCCCAATTATATTTTCAGCAATTGTTCTTATCTCTTCTGTAGGGCTGATAAAAGAGCATATGGTTATCAGACCTGCATTCATAAACAACTTAGACACTTCAGCAGCACGACGGATATTTTCAAGTCGGTCCGCTTCTGAGAAACCTAAATTATTATTGATTCCTGTTCTAAGATTATCGCCATCTAATAACTGAGTAAGGCGACCACTTTGATGTAGTTCGTTTTCAAGGGCACGAGCCAAAGTACTTTTGCCCGAAC
>JANYCO010000322.1 GCA_025360235.1 Cytophagales bacterium | reverse complement strand
ACTTTCCTTCGCGGAACTTCTCCATGGATTCTTGCAGATTTTCGTTCTCCACGACGTCAACTGCATGGTGTGCAAGATATGTGGAATCGGAAGGGATTAATTTCTGATAGAGGGTTTAAGAAAAAGGCGTATTTTGTGATGAAGAAATTTTATGAAAAGAATTAAGAATTAAGAATATTTCAATTAGATATGCGGAAATTTTTCTTTTCATATATAACATTGTGGCCTATGTTATATATTGGGTCATTGATAGCGACATATTTTTTTGGTTCAGGAAACCTACATATAAAAGTGGCTTTATTGTGTTTAAGTCTTTTCGCAGAGTTTATTTGGTATTGGGAGGTGAATGCATTGGTTCAGACTTTGATAAAGGAGAGTACTAAAAATAACATTTTATGTAAAAGTTTTATACTGTTTATGTTGATTGATAATCTTGTTTGGATAATTTGCCGGTACGAAAGTAAAGTTCTTGACGCTTTAGTAGGTGAAAGCGTTGTGATTTTTCTAAAAGATTTAGGTATGTTTTTTCTGGGAATGAAATGGGTGTATTCTGCCGTTCTTGCTATTCTATTTACAATCAATCTTAGGAAAGTCTTTACAGAACGATCTGCTTTGTTTTTAATGGTTGAATTGTTTTTAGTACTTCTTGCCATGATAAATCTTACACCAATGCTGAAGGAAGAATTAGAGAGTCAAGTTCGAAGTAAAGCGACCAATTGAAGTGAGTTTTTAAATTGTAAATCGGGTAGCCGTCTGGCGGCTTAATATTTGTAATTCGTGATTAAACAACAAGTTTCGCAGGCTCATAGTTTATTGACTTAAGCGTTTTGTTATCTTCTTTTCTATACACAAGAAATTTTCCATCGCTTTCTACATAGTATGCGTCCGTGTTGTCTTTTTTCTTGTAATGTGCAATTGTTTGTTCCGCCTCTTCTGCTGATACACATGCTTTGCTCATATTAGATCGGTGTACTTCAGAAAATAATTCACCGAATTTATTTCCCAATCCAAATTCCAGAATGGCTCCGGATAATACATATTGAAGATCACAAAGAGCATCGGCTACTTCTGTCAGGTTATTGTCCTTGATTGCTTCCTCAAGTTCTTTTAGTTCTTCGGCAAGAAGAGAAACTCTTAGTTTGCACCGTTCAAGTGCAGGGATAATTGGATTTTCTTGGATAGGATGTTTGAAGGTGCGGTGAAATTCTGCTACTTTATTTAATAAGTTTGCTTCGGTCATAATTTATAGATATTTTTTATAAGTAGTTAATCTTAAGTGTAAAGGTATTAAATTCAAGGTAAGTTAGAAAATTCGAAGCTCCCGCCCAAAGGCTAATTGCTACAACTAAAACCCATCTTAATTATTACTGCTCAATACAATACAACCTCGCTTGATTTTTGTAGTATTGTTGATGAATGCAAAGGTTCTTTATAGTCGCTGTTTTGTTAACTTTTCAAATTTCATTTTTTGAGGAAGGGGTATTTGCGCAGGAAAAAAAGGAAAATGTATTTCTTCATCCCGATAAATTTTATAAAAAATTTATTCCTCATTTTAAATTTAAGAAAATACTTTCGGATTCTCATTATGTAAAAATTTATCCAAATTACTTATCTGCTTCAACACGTTTATTGATCCCTAAAATATATTTCGATCTTAATCCTACGGGGGTAAAAGCAGAAGGTCGTCACGCCTCTTCTGAACTTAGAACCAATGTTAATACAATTTTAGGATTTGCCGGAAGTTATAGATTTGTAACGGTTGGTTTTGCTGTTGCATTGAAATCAAACACCAGTGGGTTCTCTGATTTTGCGCATACCACCTACCGAACTGCTACTATAAATTACAATAGTCCTAGGTATAGCCTTCAATTTAAATTTATAAAATTGGGTGGGCTTACTGATGTTAATGAATTAAATAATCTGAATAGTAAAGGGAAATATATTTCCAGAAATGACATTACCATGAAAGAATATCATTTTGAAGGAATTTACAATTTCAGCTGGCGAAAGTATTCTTACATCGCGCCAATTGATTATACTCAAAGGCAGGTAAAGAGCAGGATAGGGTTTATGTTAAAGGCAGGAATTTACAACAATCAACTTTTTAGTGATACAAATCTTTTAAGCATGAGGCAGCGGCCCTATTTCGAGCACTTCGATTCTACCGTCAGGATGAATAGTTATTCAGTGAAATTGGCGCCTGGAGTAGGAGGGAATCTTGTTTTTGGAAAACGATTTTATATTTCAGCTTACGTGTTTGTTCCTTATAATTTATATTTTAACAGATTATTTACATTTCATAATCATTTGGTAAGAAAGGAAACAAGTCTTCAGCTGGTATTGGATGGGATGGTAAGTTTGGGTTACCAATCAAAACGTTTATATGCGGGGTTGCGCTATCAGGCCGACAGTAAAGGTGCAAAATTGAAATATATTTCTTCAACGACGGTGTATAGCTATATAGGATTGGATATGGGGTATCGGTTTGTAACTCCAAAAATTGTTAAAAAAATTTATAAGAAGACGATGCCACCGGGGATGTAATCAATTACAAATTAAAAATTACGAAATTATTTTCAATTCAATATTCATAACTAAAATAATTCTACTTCATGGCCTGTGTGCCATAGACCATGAAGTAGAATTATTTTTTCTTTATAGACGAAACTTCATTTGTTAAGATATATTTGCCTTTTTTAAGTATGTAGTATTTTTTTATTTTGAAAAGGTAGTCTTCATCTTTTTTTGTAACCTCTTTTAATGCTTTAGGAAGGTTTGATAGTATGTCGTTAGTTATATATTTATCATAGTTGAAGTCTCCTGAAATTATTAGTTGGATAGTTGCTGGTGGTGAATTAGGGTTCTCTTTTTCAATTAAAACTCTGGTATTCCAGTTCGAATTTCCAGAGAAATTCCCTAATCTGTATGTGCCTGATTCCTCTAATAAAATTTTGAATTCATTATTATATAACCCAATTAAAGTAAGGTTCCCCCAATAAGGTTCCGCTGGACCTCCTACAATATTGTTGATTGTTATTAAAAAACTATTTTTACCTGTTATGATTTCAGAAGTATTGACTGTTTGAAACATTCCATAACATCCGAGAGCAGGATTGAAAGAAATAAGGTTCCACTTGTTGTTTATATTTTGAAATATAGAGAGCCCTAATATTCCAGGTATATAGCGCCCCACCCTGACGTGCATTTCGGAAAATTCAGAAGTAGTAGTGGTTAAAATTTTGTAGTTATTTTTTGAAGAATCTTGAAAGTCAAACACGCTAAGTATTCTGGTGTCGTTCCCGACTTCAAAAGGAAAGGTGATAGTATCTTCAATAATAGTACTTTCAAATTTTTTTAGCTTGCATTTGTTACATTTCCATATTTCAATAACCGGATAATTTTTTCCTTCATCATCTTTAACGGTATCTCCTTGGTAGATTTTGTGTAAAGCATCTATTGGATCAAAAGGATTGCTAAGGGTTAGATTTCTTTTGCTGAAGATATCAAAATTGATCTCCTTGGGTTGTTTTATAGGGATATTATCACAGGAATTATAAGAAGATGAATTGCTATTAGAGTTTTTAGAAATGTGGTAGGGATTATCTAATACAGAATCATTATAAGTAGTCGCCGAGCTTTCTTTCGTAACTCTGTTTTCGCAGCTAAACAGGAATGAAAAACTTAGAATAGAAATAATATTTTTGAAAGAATTTTTCAATGACTATAGCTGTTTTTTATTTATTGCCGTTGGCTTCAGCCAACGGTGAGAATACTATTAATTTAGGTAGACCGTTCACAAAATGAATGACAATAAATATTTGTCTTAATTCTTACCTATCTATCAGCACCCTAAAAGTAGTCCCCTTTCCAAGCTCTGATTCCAAAACAAAAATCTTTCCGTTATGGTAAGTTTCAACAATGCGTTTTACCAGAGTGAGCCCAAGGCCCCAGCCACGCTTCTTTGTAGTGAACCCTGGTTTAAATACATCTTTAAATTTTGAACGTGGAATTCCTTTTCCAGTATCAGAAATATCTATGGCTATTTTATTTCCTACTTCAGAAATTTTTAAAGTAAGCGTTCCAATGCCATCCATAGCGTCTATACCGTTCTTGCAAATATTTTCCAGTACCCAATCAAAAAGGGGTTTGTTGATTTTTATAGTAGCACTTTCCGGCACTTCTATTTTTACAACAAACACCACTTTTTTAGAAGTACGGGAGTCCAGATAATTTACAATATCTTTGACAGTGGCGAGTGCATTCTCATTATTGGGAGCAGGAGAAGAGCCAATATTTGAAAAGCGTGCCGTGATCATTTCAAGACGTTGAACATCCTTTTCTAATTCTATCGCTGTCTCCCGGTTTTCCGGCATCGCTTTTAAAATCTCCACCCAGGCAATGAGCGAGGATAAAGGGGTTCCAAGCTGGTGCGCTGTTTCTTTGGCAAGGCCCACCCAGACCCGGTTCTGCTCGGAGTTACGCGAATAACTAAATGCAAGATAAGCGATAATGCCCAGTACCGCAATAATGGAAATCTGAATGTAGGGGTAATATTTTAGTTGTGTTAGTGCAGCCGAATTTTTATAATAGATGAAATTTTTAAAGCCAAGTTCGCTGTAGTCAATGATAATCGGAGGATGGATTTTTTTCATCTCCTCAACCTCTTCCGTCAGAATTTCTTGCTTCTTTTTTTCG
>JANYCO010000238.1 GCA_025360235.1 Cytophagales bacterium | reverse complement strand
GGCATCCCTCCTTGAAGTGAATATTTTTGGTACGCGTTCCTCCAATAAGTACACCTTCCTCTACAGTATTATTATAAGCGGCTTCTACAGTATTAAGCATTTCTTTAAGTGCCATTGGCTTTTCACCTGTAAAATTTGAATTTAGATAATTCACGTAGGATTGAATGTCATGTAGTGTTATTTCTGGATTTAGATACATCATGCGATTTGTAATTGTTGTAAATATTTTATGTTTCTTACCATCTTTAATTAACCTCGGGAAAAATACTTCTACAACAGCAATAGGTTTAATATCGAAAATTGGATTGTTTACAGTTACATGTGTTTTGAATATATATTTTTTTAATAGGACAGATATATCAGTAAAGGAGTACTTCGACCCATAACCTTTTTTTTCTCTTTTCTTTATAGATTCAAGTACACCTTTTAATTCTTTTTTTATTTTTTTATCATTTCTATAATTATTTACATTGTTAAATTTATTTGGGTTAGTAATATCAGCAATTGTAGTAATAATCTTATTGGATGAGGTTAATGAAATGTCCTTATAATATACATCTGGGTCATAAGGGAGAAACATTGCTCTTGATAGTCCTTTGGCATTGTCATCCGTAGGCCAGTTGCCGAAGACATTGTTTTTATAATAATGATAAACTTGATCAAAATTTTGAAATGTTAGAGTTGTATCTCTTATAAAAAAGAAAATACTACGGCCTCCAATAGATTTGCCTATCAAGCAAATCTTGTCATGGTGGTCGTTAAGTAATCCTTTTTTTACTTCTTCAGGAGCACGTTGGGTTTCGCTAAAATCAATATCATAATATAAATAACCAGACAATGTTTTTAAGTTTTCATTATTTCGCCAATTTTCGATTATGCCGTGTGGAGTTATACATGGGAAAACTATTTTTTTGTTATCGTACTCGGGTGTGGCATACTTAGTTTGATGTAAGTTTTCGATGCCGTCCTTATTTGGGTTGTTTTTAATCGTGTTCAATAGAAGAGTAATGTTAATTGAACAAGCTGGTTTTAAATCTAGGAGACCGCCTTCAAAATACGAGAACATAATAAATGAAAATCCCCAAAAGAGGTAGTGTTTAAGTCTCTAATGGGGATGGTTATAATTAACCAATAACATTTATGAGCATAGGAAAAACACTACTAAAGCCGATGCCTCAATTTTCTTTATAAAATTGAGGTTGTTTGAAAGGCGAGACATTTTCGGCCAATAAAAGTTTTTAACTCAATAGAAATTAAAATTAATGAAGGCCTATTTTAAAACAAAACAATACGTGATGTTTATGAGGTAGGTAGAAACTAACGGCCTTTTAATAAAAAGCCGGTTACATCGGTAGAGTCATCGTTATCTTAAGTAATACCCCATTTTAAAACTATTTCTTCTTTAATCCCCTAGGAGGCTACTCACACATCTTACATACAGAAATGTGCCTGGGGCCGAAAATAACGCCCTATAGGCAAGGAAATGGCGAATGAGGGCTATAGAAAGACATTTAACTGGGCGAGTATTTTTCGATGCGATTTTTATGTCGGTTGTCATTTATAAAAGTTCCAACAAAAGGATAAATAAGTATTATCCATGTAGGCCAAGTAGGTATATCTATTCCTTCTCTTTCGAGCTTTCCAAGAACAAAGCCCAGTACCATAAGCCCAAATGCGAAAATTAACCAAAACACTTTTTTGTCTGAAGACCTTGATTTATTAAAGCATTGTTCTCGTAGGTTTATCAATTCTACATCTTCAGGAAGCATATCCAAAGCTTGTTTAATATTATTTAATGCAATTGTATATTCCTTTTTCTCATATTCCGCAAGTGCCTCATCCCTAAAGTTATAAAAAGGGCTATTATCTGAAACTACGGAAGACCTTGCAGTGTTACTTGCTTCAATTTTATTTTTGGTTTTCTGTTCATCAGTCAATACAACATCAGATGCTTCTTCTTGTATTTTAGCGAAGGCTTCTGAAAAACTGTCTTTAATACTGCCATACCCTTCTAAAAACTCATATATCTCATGCTGTAGGTTTACAATTTTCAATAAGCAGCCTGCAACTTCCAATTTTGCTGTTAATTGATTTTTCCTTTGGGCAAACATCTTTAGTGTGGAATACGCAACCAGTGAGCCACCAACGATTTTGCCGTTACTTCCATTTTTGGTTGCTCCAATAATAGCTGATGATATTAATATGCCAATTTTTGCCTTCCTTTCTTCTGCCTCTGCTTCCCTATTTTGAAAGCTAGAATCTATAATGATCAGGTACAATTGTTCAATTGTGCGCAAACCTACTTGTGCGGCAAGCTGCGAAATTTCATTTTTATTATCAGAAATATCTCTTGCCTTTTTAAAGCAGTATAGTATTTCACCTGCGTTTGTCTCCCCATCTATATATCTCCCTAATCTGGTTAACCCAATACCCAAATAGGATGTAGGTGATGTAATTTGTCTGCCGATTTGACTAAATCGATTTTCCGCATCTAAATACCTTTCTGCTTCAAGGTCAAGCGCAGCCATCTCAAAGTCAAATTCAAAAGATTTCTCAGCTTCTGTTAATGTGAACATATATTGATTTTATAGCTTAAATCTAAGCAAGAAATTTCATTTTGTAGGCACAAAAGACCACGAAAAGTCCATAGGATACAAGGAATTTGCCGAAATGCAAAACGTAGGGTCTAAAGACAAGTTTTTAATTGCGCTGGGTAAGCGTATAAGGCTGCTGCGTGAAGAAAAAGACTGGTC
>JANYCO010000210.1 GCA_025360235.1 Cytophagales bacterium | reverse complement strand
CATTCAGGCAAATCCTGGCTACTTCTTTTTACTTTCTGTCTTCGGTTTGGGCTGTGCATTTCTTGGTTATTTCATGACGAAAAAGATGATGGACAGGGCTGCTATGTAATAGTTATAAATAATTTGTACTATGAAAAAAATTAGTTTCTATTGCTTACTTCTTTTTCTTCCTTTATTAGGTCAGGCGCAAATTTCGAACCTCATCAAAGAGAACGAAACCAAAATGGAAGCGTTGAAATATCCGGTAAACACAGATGAGTATTCAGAATTTTCACCAACCATTAGTGCTGATGGAAATACCATGATCTTTGAATCGGACAGAGAAGGCAAGGGTGTTTGGAGACTTTATGTTACTTATCAAACCAAGGGCGTTTGGTCTACACCAAAAGCATTTGAAGTGGTAAATAATTTTGTTGGGCCTAAAGATTTTTTAGGAGGAGTATTTCTTAGCTATGATGGCAAAACTTTGTTTTTTAGTTCTGATAAAAAAGGAACAATGGGTGGAATAGATATCTGGTATACTCAAAAGACAGGAGACAAATGGTCCTTACCATTAAATATGGGTAAGGGTGTAAATTCAAGTGGCTACGACGGCTTTCCTTCATTATCTGCAGACGGAAAGAAATTATATTTTATGAGGGAAGGTAAAAATAAAACACCTACTCAACAACGTTGCTGTGTAATTTATGTCGCAGAGCGAAAAGGAAATTTATATACTAATGCAAAACCACTGCCGTCTCCTATAAACACAGGTTGTGAAGGTTTTCCAAGAATTATGTCGGACAATACAACACTTGTATTTTCATCTTTCAGAAATGAAGGAAAAGGCGGTTATGATTTGTATGAGTCAAAATTACGTGCTGGTAAATGGACTAAACCTGTTTCATTGGAATTTATAAATACAAAAAAAGACGACGAACTAGTTGCCATTCCTGCATCGGGAAATATTCTTTATCTATGCAATTCAAATGATAAAGGAAAAGAAGATATCTACAGCGTAGATCTGCCAAAAGAATTCAGACCAGACCGTTCTGTTACCCTGGAAGGCGTAATTCGTGACGAAGCTTCAAATAAAATTATTCACGCTACGGTGAAAGTGAATAATATCAATACAAAAGAAAAAGTACTGGAAATTAAAAACAATGAAGTTACAGGCAAGTATTCTGTTATCCTTCAGGAAGGAGAGAAGTACGATCTTTCTATTTCGTCTAAGAAACGAACATTTCACTCAGAGGTAATCGATCTTCAGGAAGTGAAAAATGTGGAGGTAATAAAAAAAGAAACGAAACTAAAACTCTTAATTAAGAATACCAGTTTTATTTTAAATAACATATTTTTTGGTTTTGATTCCGCTAATGTAAAAAAAGAATCTGAGCTTGAACTGGAAAGGGTAATTGTCTTAATGAATGAAAATCCTACTATGAATGTAGAGATCTCTGCACATACTGATGACAAAGGTTCTGACGTGTACAACAATAGACTCTCCCAGGCCAGGGCGGACGCTGTAGTAAATTTTCTGATTTCAAAAGGAATCGTAAAAGAACGTCTTATCGCTAAAGGGTACGGGAAAACTCAACCGAGTGTACCAAATGACTCTGATGAAAACAGAGCAATTAACAGGAGAGTGGAGTTTAAGGTGATGAAACTTTAAGCATAATGATTAATGGTTAATTATTAATTGTTAATGATATTACAAATATTTAATTGTTGAAATTTTATGAAGTGCCAGCTATTATTTCCTTCGATATTGTTTGTGCCCTCTCATCTAGATGAAGGTAATAGGGCATTAAAAAAATCATCGTTTTTCATTTTTTAGTTATATAAGTTAATAGTTCATTTTATTAACTATTAACAAAATGAACTATATTTGCCTGTTACAAGTTAGCAATCTATTATGGCGGATAAAAACCAATTTTGTAAGTACGAACCACCCGGTAAAGCATCGGCACACCTTTCAAGGCTTTATTATGGTGTGATAACTAATAAACTCAATGGATTGGAGATTGAACGCTATTACTATATACTTGTCCTTATTAAAGAAGCTGAAGGGAAAATGACTCAGAAAGCTTTGTCTGAGAAAATTTGTTCTGATAAAGTTTTTATTGTAAAAATACTCGACTACCTCTCTGGTAAAGGAATGATTGTGCGTCAGGTAAATGAAAAGGATAGGCGGGAGCATTTTATAAGTATAACTCCTAAAGGGGAAAAATTGGTACCAGTAATTGCTAAAGCGTTCAACGATACTACTGAAGCGGCTTTTAAAGGGTTAACAAAAAGCGAACGAGATACATACATAAAAGCAGTAGAGGTAATTAAAGCTAATTTACTTTTGCTTCCTTCGGATGAAATGAAAATTAATTTTAAAAAAGTTAAGAAAAATAAAAAATAATCATGAATAAGTTGAAAATACCCCTTATTATTTTTGGAGTTGTTTTAGGTTTGGTTTTAGTAAAGATATTTTTTCTTTCTCCCCCCAAGGCGGCAATACCAGGAATGTCAATGTTACCAGGAGCTCCAAAACCTGCTTCCGTAGTGACTGCTTATATTGTAAAACCTGAAATTTTGGACAACGAAGTATATTCTTCAGGTGCTATCTCAGCCAATGAAGAAGCAGAGTTGAGACCGGAAGTATCTGGTAAAATTGTTTCCTTAAATATTATAGAAGGAACCAGGGTTAACAAAGGCGATTTGTTGGTAAAAATAAACGATGCGGACCTTCAGGCGCAATATAAAAAGCTCCAGTTGCAACTGACGCTTGCTGAAGAAAAGGAAGCAAGACAAAAAAAATTATTGGATATAAGTGCAGTAAGTAAAGAGGAGTATGATGTTGTCCTAAATCAAATGAAAGTAGCAAAAGCCGAAGTGGAAAATATGGTCGCTCAAATTGCTAAAACGGAGATCAGAGCTCCTTTTAGTGGTGTAGTAGGATTACGAAAACTCAGTGAAGGTTCTTTTATCACACCTTCTAATGTAGTAGTTACTATGCAGCAAATTGATCCAATTAAAGTTGATTTTTCTGTTCCGGAAAAATACATGGATAAAATAAAAAGAGGAGATAAAGTGATCTTTTCTGTACAAGGCTTGGATGGTACGTATACCGCCAGGATCTATGCCATAGACCCTAAGATTGATATGACAACTCGAACGGTTCAACTTAGAGCACTGGCCTCTAATACCAGTTCGCGAATTTTTCCTGGTGCATTCGCCAATATTCAACTGGTTTTGGATAAGAATGAAAGTGCGATCATGGTGCCTACGGAATCGATCATCCCAATACTGAAAGGACAGAAAGTTTATCTGTATAGAAATGGGAAAGCTCAGGAACAAATGGTAGAAACGGGAGTAAGGACTCCTACCCAAATTGAGATCGTGAAAGGACTTAAAACGGGCGATACTGTTGTGGTAACAGGTGTAATGTCTATTCGTCAGGATGCACTATTAAAACTACTTAAAGTTTATTAAGTAGGAATTTATATTTTCTAAAATAAGAATAAAAAATAATATGGCATCATTATCAACAATAAGTATAAAACGACCAGTGCTGGCCATTGTAATGAGTCTGGTTATTGTATTGTTTGGGTTGATCGGATTTACCTTTCTTGGCGTTCGTGAATTTCCATCCATTGATCCTCCTGTTATTACGGTTAGAACAAGTTATACGGGAGCCAACGCTGAAGTAATCCAGTCGCAGATTACAGAACCTTTGGAAAAAGCACTAAATGGAATTGAAGGGATTCGAACAATTTCTTCAGCAAGTAATCAGGGGTCGAGTGTAATAACCGTGGAATTTAATCTTGGCGCTAATCTGGAAGCAGCTGCTAATGATGTTCGGGATAAGGTTTCACAAGCCGTACGCCAGTTGCCGCAGGATATTGATGCATTGCCAGTAGTCACTAAAGCTGATGCCAACTCTGACGCAATTCTTGCCATCACGTTACAAAGTGATTCAAAAAACCAGTTACAAGTTACTGATTATGCTGAAAATGTAATCGCCGAACGATTGCAGACTATTCCTGGTGTAAGTACGATTCAGATCTGGGGACAAAAAAAATATGCGATGCGAATCTGGATGAAACCCGCAGATATGGCTTCCTATGGCGTAACGGCAGCGGATATTGTAGCGGCATTGGACAGAGAGAATGTAGAATTGCCTGGAGGAAAAATTGAAGGAAATACTACAGAGCTCAGTGTAAGGACGGTTGGAAAACTTTCCGACGAAGAAGCTTTTAATAATCTGATCATAAAAACAGACGGAGATAAAATTGTTCGATTGAAAGAAATT
>JANYCO010000232.1 GCA_025360235.1 Cytophagales bacterium | reverse complement strand
ATGGTAGGCGGTTATCAAGATCCAGTTCTTGGGCCAATGACTGCAGAGTCCTATACAAGAATCAAACTTGTAAGAGAAAATGTAGAATTGCCCGCCCCAACCATTACTTCAGGCTTTATTCAGTTGAGTTATTCTTATATTTATGGGGATACAACAACGGCGCAGACCATAAATGTATATAAACTTATAGATCCTATTGTGGGTACTACGCAATACTATACCACATCTCCTGCACTCAATTATAACCCTACACCAATCGGAACCATATCGTTTAATGCTTCAGGTGGTGTTCAAAATATTTTGAAAATTCCAATTACAGATACTGCCTTTCTTTATTCTATACTTGGAGCTTCAAAAAACAATACTGGTTTCATGACAGAGATTCCTGGATTAGCCTTTATTCCGGCAAATGATAGTGGAGCAATATTGATAATAAATGCCAATTCAGATTCAAGCAATTTTAAAATTAATTTTACCCAATATTCTGAAAACAAAACATACAGTTTGTCTCTTGGTGTAGGAGCTAGAAAATTTTACCGAATTATAACAGATCGGTCAAGTACTAGTATTGCTTCTTTACAAAATAATTATAATTCAATTAAAACAACTGCCACCGGAAATCAGTGTTATGTTCAATCTTGTAGTGGGCTTCGAACAAGAATCACTATTCCTTATCTACATAAATTAAAAGAAGCATTTCCTAACATTAATATTATAAGTGCCAACTTGGTGGTTAAAGTCGCTGCAGGAAGTATTGCTAATATATACACTCCTAATCCAGGTTTAGTATTAATGAGAACGGAAAAAAATGAAGGGGAATATCAAATAAAAAAGGATAATCTAGGAGAGGTTTTTTATGTTCAACCAGACGATCAAAGCCAGATCTTAAATCAACCCCCTCAAATTAATGCCCTAGTGACTAATTCTTATTACGCTTTTCCAATCAGGTCCTATCTGCAGGCCGCTTTATTGGGTCAGATTGAAAATAATCCCATTATTATTTCCCCTTCACTATTGCACAGGGGGGCTAACAGGTTGATATTTAATGATGGTGATACTACAGTCAATGCCGATCCTATGAAACTGAAAATTTATTTTACTACCACAAAGTAGAAAATAAAAGAGGTTACTATCTTTGTACAAAATGTATATAGTGTATAATTTTTTTAATCAAATATGTGTGGAATCGTAGCTTATATTGGACATAGACAAGCCTGTCCAATTATCCTTAAAGGGTTAAAAAGACTTGAGTACCGTGGTTACGACAGCGCTGGGGTAGCTCTAATCAATAGCGATAGTCTTAATATTTATAAGAAAAAGGGGAAGGTAAGCGAGCTTGAAAAATTTCTGGAAGGAAAAGATTTAAGCAGCACCATTGGAATGGGTCATACCCGCTGGGCGACTCATGGAGAACCAAACGATCGCAATGCACATCCACATTATTCCAATAGCAAAGGAATTGCAATCATACATAATGGGATTATTGAAAATTACGATTCGCTGAAAAAAGATCTGCAGATGAGAGGACATACCTTTCACAGCGATACCGATTCTGAAGTGTTTATACATCTTATTGAAGATGTATATGAAAATAATCATTGCAGTTTGGAAGAAGCTGTACGTATAGCGCTTACCATGGTAGTAGGGGCTTACGCGATTGTAATTATGTCTAAAGATCATCCGAATCAATTAATCGCGGCAAGGAAAGGAAGTCCATTGGTGATTGGCGTTGGCATAGACGAATTTTTCCTGGCCTCTGATGCTACCCCAATTATTGAATATACCAATGAAGTAGTTTACCTTAATGATTTTGAAGTTGCGGTCATTAAAGACAATAAACTTTCAATAAAAAATATTGAAGACAAAACCACTACTCCCTACATACAAAAACTAGATATGGAGTTGGACTCCATTGAAAAAGGAGGATATACACATTTTATGCTCAAAGAAATTTTTGAGCAACCCCGTTCCATTACCGATTGCCTACGTGGTCGCGTGATCTCTGCACAAGGCCATTTGGCATTAGGAGGAATTCGTCAGTACGCCAATAAACTGGTCAATGCAGATCGGATTATTATTCTTGCCTGTGGTACTTCATGGCATTCAGGATTGGTGGCAGAATATCTTTTCGAAGAATATACACGGATCCCGGTAGAAGTAGAGTATGCTTCCGAGTTTCGTTACAGAAATCCAATCGTTCGTGAAGGAGATGTGGTGATTGCCATTTCTCAATCCGGAGAGACCGCAGATACATTGGCAGCCATAGAACTAGCAAAATCAAAGGGGGCTATCATCTTTGGTGTTTGTAATGTGGTCGGTTCTTCTATAGCACGTACCTCGCACGAGGGAGCTTACTTACATGCAGGACCAGAAATCGGAGTGGCAAGTACTAAGGCGTTTACCGGACAAGTTACAGTACTTGCTATGATGGCAATTATTGTAGCGAATAAAAAGGGGATTATCACTGAAAGCAAATATCAGGAGTTGTTGGTAGACCTTGAAAATATTCCTAAGAAAATAGAAAAGGCATTATTGCTAAATGATTCGATTAAAGTTGTTGCTAAAGAATTTAAAGATGCCAAAAATTTCCTCTATCTGGGAAGAGGATTTAATTTTCCTGTTGCACTTGAAGGTGCATTGAAGCTAAAAGAAATTTCTTATATCCATGCAGAAGGATATCCTGCTGCGGAAATGAAACATGGTCCGATAGCATTGATTGATGAGGAGATGCCGGTAGTGGTTATTGCTTTGCAAGACAGTTCTTACGAAAAAATAGTTTCCAATATTCAGGAAGTGCGCGCCCGTCGAGGTCGTGTAATTGCTATCGTTTCAGAAGGCGATACACAAATTAAAGAGATGGCTGAATTTGTGATAGAAGTTCCGAAAATTAGCGAGGCATTGTCTCCATTACTATCTGTTATACCTTTGCAATTGTTAGCCTACCACATTGCTGTGATGCGCGGTTGTAACGTAGACCAGCCGAGGAATTTGGCGAAGTCGGTGACCGTGGAGTAGGGATCGTTGATTAAATGTATTATTGGACTGCGCAGATTTTATGATAATCTTTCATTGCCCATATCTCTAGATGTGGAATTTAGTATAATAAGGAAATGGGCTAAAACCCAAATGCTTATTTTTCAGTTTTTTTCTTTATCTTTACAAACCGATGATCTTTTTGATAGCAAGATCATTCACCTACTAAAAGGTTTAACCCACCTATGTTAAGTGAAATCAATGAAGTCTTTCCAGTTATGGAGAGATAGAGAGTTGCTATGAATATAATGAAATTTATCAGGTTAAAGATCTTGAGAAGATTTATTGACCTTAGAGGGCTTTCTAATAAAAGCATACCCTACGACGAGATCATTAGATTGGAGTTGTTGGTGGCTATGTGTCTGATAGCTCTTACCTGTGGAATGTCCTATATCCTTGTGGGTATTTTTGTCGGACTTTCTTTATTCAGTATTTTAAATTATTTAATATTTTTTCTTACTACTATTCCTACTGTTTTATACCTCACCAAAAAAGGGTATTATAATCAGGCTAAGCTTATCATGATGGTGCTGGGGAGTATCTTTATGGTAATAAAAGCGGCTTCTATAGGTCCGGACTCAGGAATGAACCTCTCTATGATGATTACTATATTTGCGGCTTTCGCTTTTTATAGTATTGAAGATTACAAATATATTCTGCTTGCACTTTTTATTACCACCGGTAGCATCGTCTTTCTTGAAATGACTAATTATTCTTATCTGGAAATAGATCCTTCTACCAATAAGTACGAGTATGAATTCAACTATGCCTCAACAATTCTTTTTTGTATTCTTTTTTTCTATGTAATTCTTAGGGTCAATCAATATATAAATAAAAAATTGAGTAGGCTCAACAATAAACTAATCAGCAAGAACAGAAAGCTTGGGAAGATCAACGAAGAACTGGATAGTTATATGTATAAGGCCTCTCACGATATGCGCGCTCCTATTACTTCTATGATGGGAATACTTGCTTTGGTAAGAATAGAGAAAGATCCTGAAAAGATGAGTCAATTAATTGAACTCCAACAAAACTGTCTTACCAAACTCGACAATCATATTCATCAGATTATAAATTTGTCTAAGAATGTAAAAACAGAATTAGAGCCAGAGAAAATTGAGCTGAAAGATATGGTTGAGCAAATTTTTGAAGAGTTAAGTTTTTTTGAAAATGCCGCTAATACTGAAAAAGTAATTCAAATAAACCAAAAGGTAGATTTTTATTCTGATCCATACCGGTTAAGGGTTATAGTAAATAATCTTATTTCAAATGCGTTCAAATATGCCAGAAGAGAAGAAGAAAATTCTCAAATTATAATTGAAGCCCAGATTTCTGCGACTTCTGCTACTATTTCAGTTAAGGATAACGGAATCGGAATTCCTGAAAAACAACAAAGCAAGATCTTTGACATGTTTTACAGAGGCACGGAGATAAGTAAAGGCTCGGGACTTGGGTTGTATATGGTAAAGGAAATGGTCCAAAAACTTAATGGCTCTATCTCTGTAAATTCAGAGGCAAATCGTTTTACTTCCATCACCTTTATTGTACCCAATCAGTTGCTATAATTTAGTACAGGCGTTGACTTCCCATTTGTACTATTAAAGATAAATATTGGTTAAAATATGGCTAAAACTATCTGATATTGTACTAATCTAATTTTTTAAGTATAAAAATCGCAAAACTTTTATCTAAAAAATTCATTTTAATATTGTTTTTAATTAAATTTGTGGAGAACCCCCTTTTACGAAAGTGCAATATTTTTGTTGGGGTTTTCATATGAATTTTAATACCGGAGGAACAGGTCGTCCGGATAGAACGGAGAGAAATTAGATGTCGATGAAGGAAAAAGAGAATCAAGGTTTATACGATCCAGCATTTGAAAAAGACTCATGCGGTATTGGGTTTGTTGCAAATCTTAAGGGCAAAAAATCCCATGATATTATTGACAAGGCCCTCACCATGCTGGAGCACATGGAACACCGCGGTGCTTGTGGATGTGAATCTACCACCGGAGATGGTGCTGGAATTTTAATTCAGGTGCCTCATGAGTTTTTCGTGGCAGAATGCCTGAAAACCGGTATAAAGTTGCCTGCTTTTGGTGAATATGGCGTTGGAATTGTTTTCTTTCCTAAAGACGAGAAACTTCGCGAAGAGTGCCGTGAGATCATCGACAGAAATATCGAAAAACTTGGGATGAAGCTTTTGGGCTACCGTATAGTGCCTACTATACAAGGCGATGTCGGACCGAGTGCATTGGCAGTGGAGCCTGTAATGGAACAACTCTTTGTAAAAAGAGCTGACTCTATTTCTGACCCTGAAGAATTTGAACGGAAATTATTTGTATTAAGAAATTACAGTACCCGTATTATCAGAGAAACCTACCAATTGCAGTTTCCTGATATCTATAACTTGTTCCACATTGTAAGTTTGTCTTACAAAACAATTATATACAAAGGTCAGTTTACTACCTGGCAGGTGCGTCAGTATTTTCCTGACTTGCAACAAAAGCAAAATGTATCTGCACTTGCAGTAGTGCATTCCCGTTTTTCTACCAACACATTCCCAGCTTATCGTCTGGCACAACCTTTCCGGTATATTGCTCACAATGGAGAAATTAATACACTCCGTGGAAATCTAAACTGGATGATGGCTCAAGAAGCAAGCCTGGAATCAAAATATTTCTCAAAAGAAGAAATGGAAATGGTTCTACCGCTTTGTGATCCTACTGCTTCCGATTCTGCCAATCT
>JANYCO010000198.1 GCA_025360235.1 Cytophagales bacterium | reverse complement strand
TGGTGTGTTGGAAATTCTTGAACGGTATAAAATTCCTACTGAGGGTAAACATTGTGTAGTGCTTGGCAGAAGTAATATCGTGGGTTCTCCGATGAGTATTCTGATGTCAAAAAATGCTTATCCGGGAAATGCTACGGTTACAATATGCCATAGCAAAACTTCCAATCTAAAGGAGATTACCATACAAGCCGATATTTTAATTGTAGCAATAGGTAAACCTGAATTTGTAACGGCTGATATGGTTAAAGAAGGAGCAGTGGTAATCGATGTAGGAATTCATCGTGTAGCAGATGCTTCAAAAAAATCAGGTTTTCGTTTATTGGGGGATGTGAAATTTGATGAGGTAGCTCCTAAATCCAGCTATATCACGCCAGTACCAGGCGGCGTAGGGCTTATGACGATTTGTTCATTGTTGACGAATACATTAAAAGCTGCCAGAAAAGAAATTTACGGATAGGGTTTTATTTTTGAATAGAATTTGGTAACTTGAGGATAAGATATAGTTACGATGGATACTTTTGTAATCAATTCCGAGTTTTTACACATGTCCGAAGATGAGTTTTTTTACTTCTGTCAGGACAACGATTTTTTAAAATTTGAACGGACTGCTGATAAGCAGATTATTGTTATGACCCCAACCGGAATAGATTCAGGAATAAAAAATTCTGATTTAATTTTTCAACTCATGTTATGGAACAATCAGTATAATCTCGGTTATGTTTTTGATTCTTCTTCTGGCTTTACTCTTCCTAATTCTGCGGTGCGTTCACCAGACGCCAGTTGGATTAAAAAAGAACGTTATGATGCATTAGACAAAGAAGATGTGCAAAAATTTGGTCATATATGTCCTGATTTTGTTATTGAGTTGGCTTCAAAGTCGGATCGGATAAAAGATTTGAAACTGAAAATGGAGGAATGGATTGAGAATGGTTGTCGTTTGGGTTGGCTTATTGATCCAAAAGAACAGAAAGTCTATATTTACAAACCTTCAAAAGAAATGGTGACAATAGAAGGATTTGATAAAAAACTTTCAGGAGAAGGGGTTTTGCCAAATTTTGAATTAGAGCTTAAGCGCCTTCAATAATACCTTGATTTTTATTCTAGACACCTATTCACTACTTTTGCGTTGGTGATTTTCTTCAAACGATTACATAGAAATTATTTTGCAAACAACAGAACTTAACAAAACAAGCTACCCTCTAATGGAAGCCTTCTATACCATTCAAGGAGAAGGTCATTATCAAGGCCATGCCGCGTATTTTATTCGCTTAGGAGGCTGCGATGTGGGTTGCCATTGGTGCGATGTAAAAGATTCCTGGGAGGCAGGTAAACACCCTTCTGTTTCTGTAGAAGAGATTGTGAAAGAAGCCTCAAAATATCCTGCACGCATTGCAGTGATTACCGGAGGTGAACCCGTAATGTATAATCTTGAAGCGTTAACGGAAGCTTTAAAAAAAGAAGGATTTCGTACGCATATAGAAACCTCAGGCGCTTATCCTCTCACTGGCACTTGGGATTGGGTATGCCTTTCTCCAAAGAAATTTAAAGAACCTGTAGAAAGTATTTATCCTTTTGTAAACGAATTGAAAAGTATAATTTTTAATAAATCCGATTTTGAATTCGCGGAAAAATATTACAATCATATAACCGATTTCGAATTCGAAGAAAATTACCACCCTCATTTATTATCTTCATCAGACAAACATTTTTTTCTACAACCAGAGTGGTCCAAGCAACAAGAGATGCTTCCCTTGATTATTGAATATGTCAAGAAATACCCAAAATGGGAAGTATCGCTGCAGGTGCACAAATACATGAATATTCCATAAAAATTAGGAGTGCACAAACTTCTTTTTTAAGTAGAAAAATTGTAGTTTAGTCGAATTACCAGATGTTATACTTATGAATAAGTTTTTTTCTATTATGATTTTCCTGCTCCTTATTGCAGGGAGTTTGTTTTCACAGGGCCTAAGTTCTACAAATAAAAAAGCTATCCAACATTATCAGTATGCTGAAGGATGGGTGCAGCAACGGAAATTTGACGATGCTAAGAAAGAACTTTATTTAGCGATCGACAAGGATCCTAATTTTTACGAAGCATATTTGAAGCTTGGAGCCATTCACAAATTATTTGACGATAATGTAAAAGCCAGGAATGCATTTAAAAAAGCAGCCGAGTTAAAACCGGATTACAAACCACTTGCAGGAGCTTATTATACGTTGGCTGAGTATAGTTTTAACGAAGGTCAATACGATGAAGCAAAAAAATATTATGATATGGTTTTAAATGTAAAACCTGACGATAAATTATTATTTGAAAAATCGAGACGAGGTAAAGATAACTGTGATTTCGCTATTGAAGCTAAAAAACACCCCTTGGATTTTAAGCCGGTTAAGATGAGTCCTGTCATCAATAACTTTTTTGTTCAGCAATATCCAATTCTTACAGCGGATCAACAAACTATAATTTATTATGTAGTAAGGACCTCAGATAGAAATGATCGTAACGGTGATATTATGATCTCTAAAAAAGAGAATGGCGTGTGGGGTCATCCGGTTTCTATTTCAGATAAAATTAATACGCC
>JANYCO010000223.1 GCA_025360235.1 Cytophagales bacterium | reverse complement strand
GGGGGCGCACATGCGGATAACAAGATAGATTTCCAGGAATTTATGATCATGCCGGTTGGTGCCGAAAGTTTTAGCGATGGTTTAAGAATGGGAACCGAAATTTTTCACCATTTAAAAGCCGTTTTAAAATCAAAAAAAATGTCAACCAACGTAGGCGATGAAGGTGGTTTTGCTCCAAATATCGCTTCAAACGAAGAGGCTCTTAAAACTGTAATCAAAGCAATCGAAGCAGCTGGTTTCAGACCAGGCGAAGACGTGATGATCGCGTTTGATGCTGCGGCTTCTGAGTTCTACGATGCAGAAACTAAACTATATCACTTCAAAAAATCTACCGGAGATAAATTGACGTCTTCTCAAATGGCCGCTTTCTGGGCTGACCTGGCGAAACGTTACCCTATCGCTTCTATCGAAGATGGTATGGCGGAAGACGACTGGGCTGGATGGGCTGAGTTGACAAAATTGCTTGGAGATAAAGTACAGTTGGTTGGAGATGATCTTTTCGTAACTAACGTAAACCGTCTTTCTAAAGGTATTGAAGAAGGAATTGGTAATTCAATCCTTGTTAAAGTAAATCAAATCGGATCTCTAACTGAAACGATCAATGCAGTACACATGGCTCAGAGAGCTAAGTTTACAACCATTATGAGTCACAGAAGTGGAGAGACAGAAGATAATACGATCGCAGATCTTGCAGTAGCTTTGAATTGTGGACAAATTAAAACCGGTTCTTGCTCGCGTTCTGACAGGATGGCTAAATACAATCAATTGCTTCGTATCGAAGAACAATTGGGAGAGTTGGCTTATTATCCTGGTAAGAAATTCAGGAAGTAATAGAAATTCAGTAAGCGCAACAGCATACAGCAAGAGGTATTTTCTGATTGTATGCTGTTGTTTTTTTATGGTCATTATGTCTGAACTTTGATTACGCTGGTTGACTGATGGACATGATATTGAATATTTTTTAAAATACTCAATATCATGTTTCATATTTATCAGGCCATCAGCGTAATCAAAGTTCAGACAATTACTTCTTCAAATCGCTAAGCCCAATCATCTGATTCGTTTCCGGATCCCAAAGCTTTAGTCGAAGACATCCGTTGATAGATTTAAAACTAAAACTAGTGGTTTTTACATTCTCTAATTCTGGCATACTCTTCAGCGTTTCTTCCAAACGATAGAATGGAATTCGTGAATTGAGATGATGTACATGATGATAGCCAATATTTCCGGTAAACCAGTTCATGATAAAATTCATCTTGAAATAACTGGTAGAAAAAGTTGCAGCATGAGCATAATCCCATTTGGTAAGAAGTTTGAATTCAGCACCCGGGAAATTATGCTGAACATAGAAAAGATAAGACCCCAATCCACACGCGATGAAGTGTGGAATGAAAAGTGTAAGTAAAACCGCCTGCCAACCCCCAACCCAAGCAAGTGCAATCCCAAATGAAAGATGGAGAAATAAGGCCAGACCACAATCCAAATGTTTTTTAGGACTTTTAACAATGGAATTTATACAAAAGGAATACATGAAAATGGTTATATACCCAAACATAATATTTAAAGGATGGCGCATGGCCAAGTAAACAAATTTTTCTGACTTAGATAGCGCTAAAAATTGCTCTTTGGTAATGGTGGCGTAAGAGCCAATGTCCGTAACATGCAGTTTTGAATTGTGCTTGTGGTGAAAATCATGGGAACGCTTCCAGATACTGGAAGGAGCAAGGATATAGATCCCAAAACATTTCATTATAAAATTGGCCGTTTTGGATTGATGAAGAATCGCGTGGTGTTGATGGTCGTGGTAGAGCACAAACATTCTTACCAGTAAAAGTCCGGAAATTATACTGCAAATAATCCTGCCTGCAATATGAATGTTCCAGTAAGTTCCACAGAGCGCAAGTGTTAAAATTGCAATTGTGGTTAGCACATAGAACCAGCTTTTCTTGCGGTCTTCATTCGCAAATGGTTTTGTAGCAAGGATAAGTTCTTTGTCTGTGCGCATTTAGTTTTGGGTAGTAGCATTAACGGTTTCTGGCCTTTTTTGTTTCCATCTGCGGTGCGACCAGAGCCACGTTTCGGGCATTTTTATAATTTCTTTTTCTAATCTCCTTACAAATAATTCTATGATTTCATTTTCTTTGCTGCTTTTAGGATCTTCACAAAGCATCTCTGGGAAAATTTCATAGTAACCCCTTTTTACCCTTACGATATTTATAAATACCACAGGGAAGTTTAATTTTTTTGCCAGTTTCTCCGCACCTGTAAACATGGGAGTATCTTGGTTCAGAAAGGTAGTCCAGTAAGAATTTTGACCGGAAGGTGTTTGATCCGCAATAAATGCGTAAGCTGCACAATTATTTTTATTGTTAATGATATCTCTCAGTGTATTTTCCATTTTGATAAGTTTGGTGCCAAACTTTCTACGGGTTTTAGCAAAGAGATTTTCGAAATATTCGTTCGCAAGTGTTTTGTAGATTACATGCAGGGGTTGTTTGTTGGATAAACTAAATGAAGAACCAGCCAACTCCCAGTTGCCATAGTGGCCCATAAGCAGAATGGCACTTCTGTTTTCGGAGTGTAGTTTACTGAATAATTCAGTGTTGTGAAATTTACAACGTTTCAACGACTCCTCTTTTCCTTCTGTTATTTTTTTTATTGTTTCCAGAATCAGATCGCAAAGGAATTGGTAATATTTTTTGCTGATCTTAATAATTTCTTCAGGAGATTTTTCCGGAAAAGAATTTCTTAAATTTTGTTCTACCACTTTCCTTCTGTAACCGAATATATGAAAAACTGTAAAAAACATAAAATCCGAAAAGACATAAAGCAACCGGAATGGAAGAATGGAGATAAAATAGATAAACGGCAATGCCAGATAATAAAGAAGCATTTGAAATATAAATTTAACTACGCAATTTAATAAAAAATAATGTATCTTTCCTACATTACTTTAAGTATAGTATTAATACAAAATTGAGACTTAAATACGCTTTATTTAACTAAATTTTAAAACCTTAATTCCTATGAAAAAAAACTGGATAATACCAATAGTGTTTGGGGGCATTGGCCTTTTGTTCCTTGTTATAACCTTCTTTATTATTACTTCAGAAGAAAAGTTCGTGGAAAATGCAAAGATGGTAGAAGGAAAAGTAATTAATTTGGAATACCATAGCAGTAAAAATGGTGGAGCTTATCATCCTGTTGTTGAATATAGTTACAACGAACAAACCATAACGTTCTGCTCTTCTGTAGGGTCTAGCCCTGCCAGCTATAGTGTAGGGGATATGGTGCAAATTTATGTTGATCCGGCAAATCCAAGAAATGCACAGATCAATGATTTTTCGAGTCAGTGGCTTCTTTCCTGTATACTTGGAGGAATAGGTTTTCTTTTCTTTTCTATAGGGGGATTAATAGGGTTCTTTACTTTTAAAAGACAAAAGAAAATAGAATGGCTTTTGAGTAACGGAAAGAAAATTGACGCTGATTTTGACTCCGTACAACTCAATACAAATCTTAAAATAAATGGAAGAAGTCCTTTCAGGATACATTGTCATTGGCTGGATAAAAGTACCAATACGGTGTATAATTTTAAAAGTGAGGATATTTGGTTCAATCCAGAATCTTATATTCAAGGTGCGAAATTATCAGTAATAATAGATCCGTCAAAACCAGCGGATCATTATGTGGATCTTTCTTTTTTGCCGAAAGAAGGAAACTAAAATCAATTAAGAATTAAAAATTAGGAATTGAATTATCCATTGTTGTTAACTATTAGAATCTTCTAAATAATTCTTAATTCTTAATTCTTAATTCTTAATTCTTTTTCCACTCCCGGTTCCATCGTAATCATCCGGTCATGCTCCGGATCGTATTGGATAGCGAAGTAATTAAAAGGAAGTACAATGTCTCCCTTATCGTTTAAGACTCCCCAGAGGCCATGCTCTTTGGCTAC
>JANYCO010000217.1 GCA_025360235.1 Cytophagales bacterium | reverse complement strand
AATCGAGGAGGGTCCAAAGTCCGCAACGTTTCGTTTTGACGGTTTAGACCTGGTATTGGATTCGGACTGGGGAACCGGAGACACGAGCATGACATTCGCCATCAAGAGTGGAGACTGTCGCAGGGACTATGAAAGCGCATTGGTGAATGGTGCGAAGCCACGGACCCCGCCGAGTGATAAAGGTTACGTTATTGGGGCAGATGTCTTTGGTCCTGGAAAACTAATTGTTGAATTCGAACAAACCAAATAACCCCCTTTTGCGTTTCAACTGGTATTTTGGCCCTGATAAACCCCTGTTCATCCACTACTCCGCGAACGTAATAGCGAAGAAATAACTGGCGCAGCAAATCTTGCTTCGCCCGTCTAACCTTCCAAGCGGGGAGTGGCGGTTTTCTAGCTTTGTGTCACTGCTTGTTCTGCTATCTCAGCGCGCAGCTGATAATAAACATAGATATGAAAATTTTTATTCTGCTGCTCTTTTTTATTTCTTCGCTCACATCTGAAAAGCTTCCTTTGAAATCTTCTCCGCTAATGTTCGCTGAAGTAGAAACCAACGGCCTTCCTAGTTTGTAAATTAATTTCTTACAAAACACATCTTTGGTAATACGAATTGCAATCGAACCATCTTCACCCATAAGTTCGGGTGCTATATTTTTCCCTTTCGGATAAATAACAGTAAGAGGACCTTCAGCATATTCTACAATCTGCCAGGCGATGTCCGGAACTTTTACTACATATAAGTTTAATTTATTAATATCGTCAAGTAAAATAATCAGCGATTTATTGTCGGCTCTTTTTTTAATCTCATATATTTTTTTTACTGCTGATGAATTAGTGGCATCACAACCAATTCCCCAGATGGTATCAGTGGGATAAAGGATTGTCTTTCCTGCTTTTAATTGTTCTGCGGTTTGTTGTATTTCTTTTTCCAAAATTGAAGCGATGTTGTATTAAGCAAAATTAGATTTTTTTTGTGGCCTTTGCGAAATCTTTTGCGTCCTTTGCGTTAAAAATTTACTTCAGCCATTTAAACGCAAAGGACGCAATCCCGATAATCATCGGGATTGCAAAGAGCGCAAGGATATTATTAATTTACCTCATTTGCAGTAGTTTAACTGTTGTGGTACAGCTGAGCATTATGATAGTTATCAACAGTGATTGTTGGTAATGGCAATATCTTTTTTTTCTTTGTGTTTTACCACGAATTCGTGTAGGTTTGTACCCCATAAGTGAGGTATGGAAATAATCCAATCCCATACTCCTTTTTCAGATACAACAATTTATGTCTTCGGTAAAATATATTTTCGTAACAGGTGGTGTTTCCTCTTCATTGGGCAAGGGTATTGTGGCGGCTTCTTTGGCTAAGTTATTGCAAGCAAGAGGATACAGAGTGACCATTCAAAAATTTGATCCCTATCTGAATATTGATCCAGGTACTTTAAATCCATACGAACACGGAGAATGTTATGTAACCGACGATGGTGCAGAAACTGATCTTGACCTTGGGCACTACGAAAGGTTTCTTGATATCTCTACTTCCCAAAAAAATAACATTACTACCGGAAGAATTTACAATAATGTGATTACCAAAGAAAGACAAGGGGCTTTTCTAGGTAAAACTGTACAAGTAGTTCCTCACATTACCGATGAAATAAAAAAGAATTTTCAATTACTTGCTCAAAACGATGAGTACGATATTATCCTTACAGAAATAGGCGGTACTGTTGGGGATATTGAATCTTTCCCTTTCCTTGAAGCGGTAAGACAATTCAGATGGGAAATGGCACCACATGATACCTTGGTGATTCACCTTACTTTATTGCCGTTCTTAAAAGCGGCAGGCGAATTAAAAACCAAGCCTACACAGCACTCTGTAAAAATGCTTTCTGAAGCAGGGATTCAGCCGGATATTTTAGTATGTCGTTCGGAATATCCTGTCAATACAGAGCTTAGAAAGAAGATCGCTTTATTCTGCAACGTAAATGTAAATTCAGTAATCGAGTCGATCGATGCAGAATCTATTTATGATGTGCCTTTGCTGATGAAGAAAGAGAAGTTGGACGAACGGGTGTTGGCTAAACTTAAAATGGCGCACAAGAACGAGCCAGATCTTGAATCATGGAAAATTTTCCTTGGTAGATTAAAAACCCCAACACGTGAAGTTAAAATTACAGTTGTTGGTAAATACGTTGAATTACCTGATGCTTATAAATCAATCGCCGAGTCTTTTGTACATGCAGGAGTTGAGAACGAATGTAAAGTAAGATTGAAGTGGGTACAGTCCGAACACCTTACGGAAGAAAATCTTGAAGCAAGCTTAGGTTCACCTGATGGGATTCTTGTAGCTCCTGGTTTTGGATCAAGGGGATTAGATGGAAAAATAATTGCAGTGAAATATGCCCGTGAAAATAAAATTCCGTTTTTCGGAATTTGTTTAGGGATGCAGTGTGCAGTAATTGAATACGGAAGAAATGTAGTTGGGATAAAAGATGCCAACTCTTCTGAAATTGATCCTCAATCTCCGAATCCTGTTATCGATATGATGGAAGCTCAGAAACGGGTTACCCAAAAAGGAGGAACAATGAGGTTAGGGGCTTATCCATGTGAGATTACAAAAGGTACAAGAGCATATACTATCTATGGTAAGAGTAAAATTAGCGAGAGACATCGCCATAGATTTGAATTCAATAATAAATATTTGGATAGATATACAAAAGCCGGAATGATAGCATCAGGTATTAATCCTGACAGCAATTTGGTGGAAATCGTGGAAATAAAAGACCATCCTTTTTTCTTAGGGGTACAATTTCATCCTGAGTTGAAAAGTACTGCCTTAAATCCACATCCTATTTTTGTGAAATTTGTAAAAGCTGCGATGGATAATTCGCTAAATAAATAATTGACTAGATTAAGTAGATCGAATAAATAAAATGGATAGAAATCAGATCATCGGGTTTACCCTTATTGCCGTACTTTTTATTGCATACATACAATTTTTTGGCCCTACACCTACGCCAGAAAATACTACTGTGATAGACAGTACAAAAGTGATTACACAAACCATCACTCCAAAAGATACAGTTAAAACAGTAACCCTGCCGGATTCTGTTAAAAATAAACAATACTCTGAAAAATATGGTGCTTTCGCAGCAGGCGGTTCAGGACAAGAACAGGAATTGGTACTTGAAAATAAAAATATTCAGGTGACACTTTCTTCAAAAGGAGGAAATGTAAAAAAGGTATTACTTAAAAATTATTTTACCTACGATAAAAAACCTCTTTACTTGGCCAATGAAAACAGTAGTAAGATCTCTTTAAAAGTTACTACTATTGATAATAAACCAATAGATCTTAATGAGCTTTATTTTACCGGAGTAATAAATAAATCAGGAGATAAGCAATCGGCTGTATTTAAGTTACCTGTTGGAGAAGGTAAATATGTAGAACAATCTTTTGTACTGGGAGCCGAAGGCTTTCAGATGGATTACGATATTAAATTCGTAGGCTTAGTAGGGATTCTTAATAATGACCCGGCAGTCTTTACCTGGAAAAATAAATTACAAAAGATCGAATACGATGTGAGCCAGATTCGTGAGCGTTCTACGGCGAGTTATTATACAAAAGAAGGAGGGCATGAATCTATCGCAGAAGCTTCTGTAAAAGAGGAGTCAGAGAAAGCAGAATCAAAAGTTCAATGGATTAACTTGAGACAGAAATTTTTCAATTCGGCTTTAATTGCTAAAAATTCTTTCTCAGGCGCAAAAATTTCTACAAGAGTTGTTGGCGAAGATACCACCAATATTAAAGAATTAGAAGCTTCTGTTTTATTGCCAATTAATGATATTAGTTCAGACAAAGGAAAGTACACCTACTTTTTTGGTCCGAATGAATTTGCTGTTTGTAAAAGTGTAACAGAAGGGTTTGAAGAAAATGTAAACCTCGGCTGGCCAGTTATAAAATGGATCAACCGATTTGTCGTAATTCCGGTATTTAATTTTCTTCAAAGTTTTATCTCTAGTTATGGAATAATAATTGTCATCCTGGTGCTTTTATTGAAATTGGTTTTGTTCCCTCTTTCATACAAGTCTTATATCTCTATGGCCAAAATGAAGGTGATGAAACCTGAATTGGATGAAATCAAAGCTAAGTTTGGAGACGATATGCAAAAGCAACAAGCGGAGCAAATGCAGTTGTATCAAAAAGTAGGTATCAATCCAATGGCAGGTTGTATCCCGGTTTTACTTCAAATGCCAATTTTATTTGCGATGTTCTCTTTCTTCCCTAATGCAATTGAATTGAGACAACAATCGTTCTTATGGTCACCCGATTTATCTACATACGATGCAGTGTTCACCTGGAAAGAAAATTATTATATATTCAGTTATAATGTATTGAATAACCATATCAGTATTTTTACGCTGTTGATGACTATCTCTACCTTGGTGTATACCTGGTTTAATAATCAAATGAGTACTGCTGTGCAGGGACCAATGAAGATTGTTTCCTATATGATGCCGGTTGTATTTATGTTTGTATTAAACTCTTTCCCTGCAGGGTTAAGTTTCTATTATTTTGTTTCTAATATTGTTACAATAGGCCAGCAATTGATCATCAAACGTTTTGTTGATGAAGATGCACTAAGGGCTAAACTGGAAGAAAACAGAAAAAATTATCAGACTGGAAATGTGAAGAAATCTCCGTTCATGCAGAAACTCGGTGATGCAATGAAGGCGCAGGAGGAGAAGAAGAAGAAGTAGATTAGGATTCTTTGGATTGGAAGGATTTTAGGATTTTTAAAAACGATAGTTTAAAAGCTATCGTTTTTTGTTATTAGTCCCAGCCGTCAGACGGCTTGCCTGAATTTCGACGTAGCTTAAAGATTAAATCGTGAAACATATTATAAATTAGTTGACTTTACCAACTATCCACTTTTAAATTCTAATGTCTAAACGCTAATCTCTAAAGTCTGATAACTGAAAACCAACAACTAATAACTCATAATTGGTAATTAATATTTTTTATCCACAGCGTTCCTAATAACATGTTTAAAACAAACGTTCCACGAATCAGTTTTATCGAAGCCTATCTATTAATTTAGTGTTCCCAAAAA
>JANYCO010000082.1 GCA_025360235.1 Cytophagales bacterium | reverse complement strand
GGAGAACTGCGGCCATAAAGAGAAAAATACTCAAGATGAGTTCGTTTCGAGATAGAGTTTTCACGTATAAAATTCTTTTGAGAAGAAATATTTTCTTCATTTGTTCAAGCTTAAGATAATTGAGACTAATGTAAATATATTAATTTTTTAGCAAAAAAACAAAATCAAGAATCCTATTCATCTTCTTATCTTATTAAAATCCCCGTTCAGACAACTTACTCCCTGTAAATATCAGGACAATCCGGCAACCTGTTTCTAAATCTATGGTACTTAGATTTAGGACGATCAAACTGATGATGAAATATTAAAAATATTTCCAACCCTCCTTTAAGTTGTGTAGCCCGCGTGAGTCCTGAAAGATTAGTATCATAAGATACTCCAAAATCCCATTGATTATATAAAAGCCAGAGCGCCATCATAAGCGCATCACTCCTGAGATTTTTTTTATACGATTCTACAAAACGATATCCCACACCAATTCTGGCTTGCATCCCTGAAGCAACGTTCTTTTTGCCCCCATACACGGTCAGGTTGGCCTCATTGGCTTGTCCCTGATGCATCAACAGAAAAACCGGATAGAGTAAATAATTATTTGCTAAATCTATTTTAGCAGATCCATGCAGAAGAAACTTTTGTTTCAACGAAATTTCATAAGGACCTTTGAAAAAACTTTGGTTCGGTCTGTTAAGATGAAAATAAGCAAAGCCAACCGTCCATGGTGTTGCTTTTTTTGCTAGCGGACGGTGTACATAGCTTAGTCCTGCATTCATATCCTGATAATAGAATTGCTGTGTAGGAACATTCTCTCCTGTAGCTGCCCCTGGGTCAAACGTCGCTCCGTTCCACTGACTGTCGTAAGTAGCATTTGAAAAATTGATACTCCTTCTTACTGCAGCATCCTGAAAACCTACCGTAAAAAAATCCCTGTGGTCTCTTCCAATTGATTTCTGAAAAGAAACGCTCCAGGCAAACTGAGTTGTACTAAAATTAAGATCCCCTGACTTATCACTGTAAGCCATGCCTCCCACGCCAATAGCATTGTACCTTAAAAGTCTAAGTGACCGAAGCCGCAGATCGGAAGAAGCAGAAAAAGTAGAGAAGGGCGTTGGCTGATCTCCATAAGGACTTCGGATACTTCGCCACTGATTGCGGTAATTTGTAAAGAAACGATAATCAGATTCTGAATGATCGTGTTCAAAAATTCCAGTTAAGGCAGGATTAAGACTTGCAGAAGCAAAAGAAAACATCGAGTAATGTACATCTTGTGCAGCAGTGTACAGAACCAAAAAAACAGCTACAAAAGACAGATACCATTTCATTCTACAAGTGTAATATTACCTTCCAGCACTTTCTTCGTATTGTCCCAAAACGTAACATCTGCAGTATATACAAATGTTTGTGGCGTTTGCTTCACTCCTTTGTAAGTCCCGTCCCAACCGTCGTGCAGAGACTCTGTACGAAATACTTCTTCCCCCCAACGGTTAAATATTCTCAGGAGTATTTTACTTGCATTAATAGTTCTTAAATAAACCAAGTCATTATTCCCATCACCATTAGGAGTAAAGGTGTTTGGAATAAATACATTTTTAAAACAAGAATCTTTGATCATCATATACACTGTGTCCTTCGCTATATTGGAATAAGCATATTGAACCGTAACAGGAAATTGACCCGCGTTATTATATTGATGTACGGGATCTTGTTCATTAGAGGAGCTGCCGTCACCAAATTTCCAAAGTAAGTTTCCTGCTACAGGACAGGTAGTATCACTGAGGTGCACGTGGGATTTGAAACGAACATCCTCTCCATAACACCGACCCTCCCAATCAAGTGAAACCGTAATTTGTGGAAACGGTTTTGTTACGACTCTTACCGAGTCTGTTTTTTTACATCCATTGATGTCTGTAATTTCTACAGAATAATAGTCATCCGAAACAGTTGGAGGAGTTACTTTAGGACTTTTACAAACGGAGCAGGAAAGATAAGGAGATAGCTCCCAAACAAATTTGCCATTGCCAGTAGCCGTGAGATGTACAGAAGTATTAGGACAAATAAGTTGGTTTGGACCAGCATCTATAAATGCGGGAGGGAAAAGGTTTACTTTAACATTTTTTTGCACCTTACATTGATTTGTATCTTCCACTACTACGTGATAAGTAATAGGAGTGACAGGAGTAGACGTAGGGTTGGCAATATTATCAGCATTTAAGGAAGTAGCTGGAGTCCATTTATAGGTATACGTTGGATTATTTGTTGCGAAAAGCTGTACGGAAGTTCCCTCGCAAATAGTGGTGTCTAGTACGTTGAATTTAATTGGAGGAATTGGAGGAACAAAAACATTTACCTTCGAAGTATCTTTCCCTATACAAGTTGTAAGATCAGTTACAATTAATGTAATGGTATATGCTCCTGGTGCAGTATAAAAATGTGTCCCTGGATTTTGCAGATTGGAAGTTTTTCCATCACCAAAATTCCAGTTGAATAATTTCCCTCCCAGACTTGTATTAACAAAATCTACCGACGATTTCCCGCAAGAGTCTGCTTTCCCAGCAGTGAAAATGGATTTTAGACTTACCAGATCAAATTTAAAAGCGGCGTTGTTACAGTTACTGGCCCAGCCAGAATATGTCCCATCGTTATAGTAAAAATAGCTCTTATTTGTATTTGACCAGGCGCCAGGTGTAGTTGGGAAAGCGTTACTTCCTCCACATCCAGCGCACACTGCCTGATAGATGATTCCTTTTTTATCAAAACGACTTGTCCCTCCATCCACATGTTCTGGTATTCCAATACCTCCGAAGAATGTGGCATAGAGCAAAGACGCTGCATCCTTACTGAGAACCATAATATAAAAATCCGAACCGTCAGTAGCTGACTGAAAAGCATCTGACGTGACTGGCATTCCTGTTGTATTGCCTCCTACAAATCCAGACGGTATTGGAAATGGATTGTAGGTTATTAATCCATTTTCCTGTCCTCCCCATCCTGACAAGAATATATTACCGCAATCATTTACCAGAAAAGCCGTAAGTGAAATATTCGGATTATTCCCCCCAGTTCCAAAGACGGTAGACATCAGTGAAGTCGTTAGATCATTGCTAAGCTTGTGTATGAATTGGCCACTGTTAGGATTAGTATAAGCTCCTGCCGTAACAGGATAAGCTCCTTTTGTTTGTCCAAGAATATAAACATTTTCTGCTGAGTCGAGCTGAACAAAATAAGCTTGATCATACGCTGAGGTGCCAAGATAGGTAGAACTGATAAGTGATGTTCCGTTTGAACTTATGTGTGCTACAAATCCATCTATGCCGCCCTGGCAGGTGCTGTGCAAAACTCCTGATGTAATTGGAAAATTAAGGCTCGTTGTACCTCCAGCAACAAATACATTATACAGGCTATCTACCTGAACAGAGAAAGAAGCATCTTCACTTGTCCCTCCCAAATAAGTGCTCCATAAAAGAGACGTTATCGCCGTATTGAATTTAAAAACACAGGCATCCTTTCCACCCCCAGATAAAGTGGGTTGCAAAGCTCCTGCAGTAACCGGAAAATTAACTGAGCGCGTATTGGTAGAAACATAAATATTATCCTGATCATCTACTGTCACATCCCCTCGAAGCTGGTCTCCGTAATTCTTTGTCAAAGCTTCACCCATGTATAAGATTCCTTCATTATCACTTCCTCCTATATACGTAGAGCCAACTAATGTTGAGCCATTTGAACTAAGTTTGGAAACAAACAAATCGGACCCGTTTTCAAAATATATTCCAGGTACTGGATTTGAATAAATACCTCCATTGAAAGAATTGTCATAAGTAACTGTTGTGGTAGGAAAATCTGTAGAACTGGTTGATCCAAAAATTACTAGTTCGTCGTTATTATTAACGATAAGACTAAAAGGAACATCGGTCCAATTCCCTCCAAGGTAAGTTGCGTATAATAACCCAGTCCCTGTTGGATTATATTTTAGAATCCCAACATCAATCCCATAACCATAAAATGGAAATGCACTTCCAAACCCAACTTGAAATGCGCCTACTGTAGTTGGATAGCCGACACCAAAAACGGTACCGCCTGAATACATATTACCTGCCTGATCGAAGGCTGCAGTGTTGCCCCAGTTGTCAGCCAAAGATCCAGAGTAGGTAGAAAAGATTAGTTTAGGATCTATTACAAGAACCTGTTTTTTATCGTAATGACCCGTAATTTTAAATGTGACCACAGAGTCCTTTAATTCAAAACGGCCTGACACTTTTACTTCTTTCCCATTTAATGTTTGATATATATATGGCGCCTGCTCTGTTATCGTATTTACAGAAGTTTTAATATGCAATTCACCATTCTCCAGATATAATTTTTCTACCCCATTATATTGTAGTTTGATATTATCAGGATCCCCACCGGGATAAACAATAAACTCATACTTCATGGTGTTTTGATGTTCGTAAACACACAGATCCGTATTTGGATAGATTTTTTTATAATTTATTTTACCATAGGAATGCACGTCCGAAGCCCATGAAGACAGATCTGAACCAATATAAAAATTATTCGTCTCCTGATTTTTATATTCCGTGGTAATTTCAGAAGAACTGTTTGCTCCCGCAAAAGTAACACTAAACGCATGCAAAGGCATTACTGGCTTTTTGACACCTGGAATTGTTTCAATTATTTTTGCGGAACTATTATTAGTAGAATTACCATGATTTCCATCGTGTAGTTCTGCCAGTATTTTTGTGTCGTAAAAGACATACGTAAGTTTAGTTTTCTCAATAAACAATTTTCCTCCGGGCAGATCCGCGCGGTATAAAACATTTTTATGCCATTGATTTTTATTCTCTAAAAAACGGATCGCCGATTTGGAAGAAACGTGTTGGCCATTTGTATAGCTGATGCCATACAAAAAAGTAAATAAAAGTAGAATGTAAAAATGCAACTTCATAATAACTCAGAGTTATCCTTGTTCTATATAAAGATACTGAATATTGTAATACGTAGTACGCAGGGGTTGGGTTTAAAAGAAGAGGGTGATATGGAAACAGCATTGAGGACTCTTTACGGTTTTTTTATTATTTACTGACTCCCCTCCAAAAAATATCAAAAGACTGCTCTCCAATCTTCTGTTTGCTCTTGGCACTCCTCAATAAGGAGATATGATTAGTAGTAGAAGTCATTGAGCCTTCAAAGAGACTGAAGAATAAAGGGAGACTTATTCTAGCCAGGGCACCGTCTTTAATAGCTGCTGTTACAAATTTCTCGCCCAGATCTGAAATAGAAGCAACCTTCTTTCTGGCCACAAAAGCGCTGTAGGGAGAACCGGATACCATTTGCATGTATTGAAAAGCATAGGGGTTCTTTTCAGCCCATTCCTGCCCACGTCGCCAAATATGGGCAAGCTTTAGTTTAGCGGTTTTCTGACGAGAAAGTCCTTCCTTCATAAACGCGATTTGTTTGTTTTTTGATTCGATGTAAAGTGTTATAATCAGCTCATCTTTTACAGGAAAATACAAAAAAAGTGTACCCGTTGCTACGCCTGCTTCCCTTGATATTGCTGCGGTTGAGGTATCATGAAATCCATTTTCGCAAAATAATTTTAGTGCGGCTTCTGTGATTTGGTCTCTTTTATCAGACATAATTTTACACGTTTTTAGTATTAATATGACTAGTCAGTCATAAAAGTAGCATTTTAAAAAATCAATTGCAAATTTTCCGTTTCGATTTTTAAAAACCGCAAAAGTCGACTTTTTTGCTTTTTTTCACTTTGTTCCGGAAGGTAGATTTTGGGTGATTTTCACCGTCCCGTAATCATTTGAATTCAGATACGATTTTGTAAAAAAATGAGTGCTTTTGGTTTCCTTCCGCTTTGTTTGATTTTGCAATGGCGGATTCTTCCTTTCCAAAGGTATTCAATGCCTATTCGCACTATAAATTAAACGAAAAAGTAGGTTCGTGGAAGAGTATAGTTTTAAAGGAATTACTTTTGACGGATGTGCTGTCAATTAAAAGATGTTATTCTTGATTATCAGATGATTTGCCCTTTGCTTTGGCAATTTTTTTCCAGTTAAACTCGTACATGACCTCCACTTTGGTTCTGGCCCAAGGAGTTTTCCGTAGAAAAGCGAGACTGGATTTTATACTGGGGTCTTTTATAAAACAATTTATAGGAATTTTTTCAGCCATCTTTGCCCAACCCAAATGCTCCACTAAATCATTAAGGATCATCTCTAATGTCTTACCATGCAATGGGTTATTGGCCTGTATTTTCTCTTTATCCATGCAGAATTATATTCTGGCCTGATACGTATGCAATTCGTAGTAACGGCCTTTCTTCTCTATCAATTCATGATGATTTCCTTGCTCTGCAATCTGTCCATTCTCAATAACCAGAATCTGATTCGCCTGACGGATAGTACTAAGCCGATGTGCAATCACAAAAGTGGTTCTCCCTTTCATCAACTCTGCAAGACTTTGCTGAATCATGGCTTCACTTTGTGTATCCAGATTAGAAGTAGCTTCATCCAAGATAATTAACTTAGGGTCTGCAAGAATGGCACGGGCTATCGCTATTCGTTGCCTTTGTCCTCCCGATAATTTCACCCCTCTTTCCCCTATCAAGGTGTCTAATCCTGTCTCAAAACGATCGGTAAACTCATTTACATAAGCTGCTTTTACGGCCTTTTGCAGTTGTTCTTCTGTAGAATTTGGTCTTGGAAATAATATATTTTCACGAATCGTTCCTTCAAACAAGAAGTCATCTTGCAACACAACTCCAAGATGTTGACGATAACTACCAAGCGTAACGGTAGTAAGATCAATGCCATCGATTGTAATCAAACCTGATTCAGGATTCAGGAACGTAGCAACTAATCCTGCGATTGTGGTCTTACCGGAACCCGAAGTCCCTACCAATGCTGTAACAGTGCCTGCAGAAGCATTGAAACTTACATTATTCAGAACTTCTTTTCCTTCCTGATAAGCAAAAGAAACTTTATCAAATTTAATATCTCCTTTTATGTCTTTTAGAACAACTGTTCTCTTTGCTGTATCCTCTTCAGGGGCCGTATTCATAATTTCCTCTGTCCTGTCAAGCCCGGCAAAAGCCTCTGTGAGCTGACTACCTATGTTACTCATTTGTACGATTGGGAAAATCAGAAACCCAAGAAATAAATTAAACGACAGGAATTCACCTGTTGTCATTTGTTTGTCAATCATTAAATATCCTCCAATACCCATAATCCCTACAGAGGCAAGGCCCAAAAGAAATGTAGCAGAACTTGTAATAATAGAAGTAGCGGTAAGACTCGTCTTAATATTTTCAAACAATCTATCTACTCCTCTTTCAAACGTTTTTGATTCCTGTTCTTCCGCATTAAATGCTTTTATAATACGGACTCCATTGAGTGTTTCTGTTAATCTTCCTGTTACTTCCGCATTTATTACTCCGCGCGTTTTGAAGATCGGACGTATATAAGCGAATGCTTTCAAGGCAACAAAAGCAAAAATTCCGACTGGAACTAAAACATAAAGCGTCATCAAAGCATTGATCTTGATCAGCATTACGAGCGCAATCACCGAAGTGATCGTTCCTCCAATGAGTTGGACCAAACCTGTTCCAATAAGGTTTCTAACACCTTCCACATCAGTCATAATCCGTGAAACAAGTGCTCCGGATTTTGTATTGTCAAAATAACTGATGGGTAGAGAAAGTATTTTCCTTTGTACCTGAACTCTTAATCTGGAGATCAAATTTTGAGCTTCTACGCTTAATATTTTGGTTAGTAAAAAAGAAGTGATCGCGTTTATCAAAATAGACCCTCCCACAATCCATAACAATGACTGCAATTTCACCAGATCTTTATTGGCGATAACATCATCTACCAATATTTTGCTTTCATAGGGCAATATCAAACTCGCCAGTCGACTAATGATAATCAGGATGAGCCCTACTAATATTAATTTTCTCCTTGGCCAGATTATAGTTTTAAACACCTGGGAAAGAGATACTTTATTCTTTTTCATACCAACTAAAAATTATTATTTTGTAATTGACAAAAACGGTTTACCAATACTTACATGTCGTATAACTATTCCATTTATTGTAAGGTTCCTTATTTTTCTTCTGTTTGTGCGCCAGGAACATCTCCTCTTTTCCCTCTCATATGAATCACCAACCCATTTAGAAAATTTCTAAGAAACTGATCACCACAAGGCATAAAGTTGGGGTGGTCGTCTTTACGAAACAAAGCGCCTAATTCAGCTTTTGAAATTTTAAAATCTACCAGTTTAAGAATAGCGATAATATCATCATCCCGCAGATGCAGGGCCACTCTTAATTTCTTCATTATATCATTATTACTCATCTGACTGTTGATTTATATGATTTTGTGATTTCGTTGATTTGATTATACTTTCGATTATTTTTTGATGTTCTGCTTGGCTAGTTTTTGTTCATTTGAAACTCTTTTGAACTCCAAACTCCTTGATCCAAAATTTATTAATAATCCTGTTTCCAATTTATACGCTTCTAAATAATTCAATACCTGAGCCAAATGCGTATCTTCCAATCCTTTTACTGCTTTCAATTCTACCATTACTTTACCTTCAACTAAGAAATCTACCCTTCTTGTTCCAACTTTTATGCCTTCATAATGAAGCGTCATTTCCAATTCTCTGGCAAAACCCAACCCCTGCCTTTTCATTTCTATTGCCAAACAGCGTTGATAAATCACCTCCTGAAAACCATTCCCCAACGTACTATGTACTTTCATAGCACAACCGATAATCTTACCGGTCAGTTCTGAATACTTATAATTATTGTTTATCATGATTATAAAAATTTTTGAGTGTAAAAAATAAAAAACATTTCTACAACAAAACTATCAAAATAAACGCAAGAATCAAATCAGCGAAATCACAAAATCATATTGATCAACGGTCATCGTTTCTTCCCTCTCGCACTCTTTGGCTTATTGTATTTTATCTTCAAGGCCTCTGCCCTATGTATTTTATTGTTTGTTTTTTTATTCTTGTCACTTTTTTCATGAAAAGCTCCTCCACCGGTTTCTTCTTTCTTGCGAACTTTCGGTTCCACAATTTTCATCTTGATCTTTGGCTTCTCTTCCTCAATGAGAACATCTGAAATCTTTACTTCTTTTGGCAAAGGAGAAATTTTAATCTTGAATTTCATCAACGTCTCAATTGTAGCGATCTTCTTCTCTTCTTTCTCCGTGATGAAAGTTCGTGCTTCTCCCTTTTTATCTGCTCGTCCCGTTCTTCCGATCCGGTGAATATAATTCTCCGCTACATCCGGTGTGTCAAAATTTAACACATGAGTAACTTCAGAAATATCTATACCCCTGGCTACTAAATCTGTAGCGATGAGAATACGATAGGTGCCATTTTGAAACTGCCTTACTGAATTGAAGCGATGATTTTGTGCTTTGTTGGAATGAATGACACCAACCTGATCAGGAAATAACAAGCAGCCTTTTTCATATAATAAATCAGCCGATTCTTTTGTTGATGTGAATACCAAGACCTTTTTCATCTCCTGATCTTGTGTCAACAGAAATTCCAACAGATTTACTTTCGTATTAAAATTAGGAACCCTATAACCGATCTGTGTGATATTCTCTAAGGGTGTACCCATTGGAGCTGCTTCGATCTTTACCGGATTATTAAAATAACTGTCAATAAATCCTCCTACTTCGTCCGTTATGGTGGCAGAAAACAAAAGGTTCTGTCTTTTTGCTGGAAGATATTCCATCACATGTGTCAGCTGTGGACGAAAGCCAAGGTTCAGCATTTCATCAACTTCATCGATTACAAGTTTCTTTATGGACTTTAATTTCAATACTCCGCTTAAGGCAAGATCTATCAATCGTCCCGGGGTAGCTACCAAAACATCCAAACCTTTATGGACCAGCTCTTTTTGAGTATTAATGTTGGTGCCTCCATAAACACCCCCCACTACAACATCCATGTACTTTGTTAACTTTTGGATCTCTTCCACCACTTGCATTACCAATTCACGAGTAGGAACAAGAATAAGTATCTGCGGATTTTTTTCCTTTGAGAAAGCCCACTGTCTCAAACACGGAAGTAAGTAAGCAAATGTTTTCCCAGTGCCCGTTTGCGCTATTCCTACCACATCCTTTCCAGACATGATTACAGAAAATCCTTTTTCCTGAATAGTTGTAGGCTTCACATAACCCAAGTCTTCCAATGCATTTAACAATGGTCGGGTAAGGTTTAATTCTTCAAAAGTCATGGCACAAAGTTAACCAAATTAATGGTTAATGATCTCAATAAAAGATTTCCAAATTAATTCCTTATTTCTACAATGATCTTTATCAATTGACAATTAACCATTATTCTCTACCTTTACCAAAGTAAAAAGCTGAACCGATAGAATGAAAACAGGAGTATTGCTGGTAAACTTGGGTACACCCGACAGCACCAAGACCTCAGACGTAAGAAAATATCTTAGAGAATTTTTAATGGATTGGAGGGTAATCGATATTCCTTTTCTAAACCGCTGGATGCTTATCAACTTTATAATCGCTCCGTTCCGCGCTCCAAAATCAGGACACGAATACAAAAAACTCTGGACAGAGAAAGGTTCTCCTTTACTCTTTCATGGATTAGAACTTCAAACCTTAGTACAAAAAGCGTTAGGGGATAATTATGTAGTAGGTTTTGGAATGCGTTATCAAAACCCCAGTCTTGAAAAAGCTTTAGAGATCTTCAAAGATAAAGC